>CAVKZO010000001.1:0-122845 GCA_963661135.1 Lachnospiraceae bacterium
CACCATGGCACTTATAAGTTTAATATCCAACAATTAAAATTTAATTGTAATGAAAAGGAGAAATGAACTTATGGAAAAAGCAAATAAATACTATGCAGTTAAAGCAAAATGTGGACATGTAGGAAGAAAATACTATTTGCCTATAATTTTTGGAGTTAAAGCAATAAACGCTAAAGAAGCAGCTAAAATCGCTAGAGATATTCCTAGAGTTAAACATCATCATAAAGATGCTATTCTTGACGTTAAAGAAATTTCTTATAAAGAATATGTAGATATAAGAAAAAATAATAGTGAAGATACATATTTAAAGGTATCTTCTAAACAAGATCAAAATCTTTATTGTCTAAATATAGATGAGAGATTAATCAAAGAAGAAAGATATCATAAAACTAAACATAATAGAGAAGAAAAACTTGCTTTTTTAAAACTTAAAGAGATTTCTTTAGTTCATGAAACTAGAAGAGAAAGATATAGCTATTGATACATCTATTTATATAATAGTTTAGTTAAAAATCAAAGCTAATAAACATTGTTTTTCAACAGAATTAATAAGCTAAACATATGTTATTTAATTAAAAAAGTTAAATAATAAGGAATTACTAACATATTTTCGTTATAGCTTATATTTGTTCCACACAATTTTATAAGTTGATCAACATTAGGATATTTTACTTTATTATTTAATACTGTTTTAGCGCTTTTAGTATTTCCGTTTGTAGATTTAACTTCTATTAATGTAATTTTCTTTTTAAATTTCGTTATAAAATCAATTTCTAGACCTGAATCTTTCGAAAAATAATAAAGAGGAATTTTATTTTTTATAAAAGCATCAGCAACTATATTTTCATAAATTACACCTTTATATATTCCGATATCTCCAAGTATTATATTATTTATACTATCTTCATCTAGCATCGATACAAATAGCCCTGTATCAGAAATATATAACTTAAAGATATTATCTATTTTATTTCCTTCTAAAGGATTATCTAAAGAATTAAGATTGTAACAATACTCGACTAGTCCATAATCGTGTAACCATTGAATAGCTGGATCGTATTTTAAACTAGTACCTTTCTTCTCTAACATTGAATAAACAAATTTTTTATTTTCTTTAGCAAGTTGTGATGGTATTGAATTATAAACTTTATTTATTTTTGCAAGTAACGTAACATCAACAATTTCTTCTTCAAATTCATTCAAATGTTTTGCAAAATCATCTTTAAAAGACTCCAAAATATCAATTTGCTCTGTTCGAGCTTTATGAAAATTATTCGTTTTTAAAAACACATCAACTACAGCGGGCATTCCTCCGATACATATATATTCTTTAAAATATTCAAGCATCTTTTTATGAATAGCTTCGTTTATTGGCTTTTTCTCATTAAAACAATCATAAATAATTTTTAAAGTATCTTCAGATATTCCTTTTGCCCATAAATACTCTTCAAAATCCATAGATTTCATATATACTGTATGTTCAAATCCTGCAGAGACCCCACCATTATATTTTTTATTGTACCCTTTGATTCCAAGTAATGAACCAGATGCAATAATATCATATTTCCCTTCTTCCATAAAAGGTTTAATTGAAGCTCTAGCTCCTGAACATTCTTGTATTTCATCAAAAATAATAACGGTTTTATAAGGAATAAATTTAAAATCTGGTCTTAATAAATTTAATATTTTAGTTATATTATTGGGTTCTAAATCATCATCAAAAGCTTGTTTTAAAGCGATATCAATTTTAAAATTTAAATATACAACATTTTTAAAATTTTTCTTAGCAAACTCTTTTATTATTGTAGTTTTTCCAATTTGACGCATTCCCTTAAGAATAAAAGCTTTCTTTTTAAATTTTAATGATTCTTTCCATTCACTTAACTCTTCTTCAATTTTTCTTTTAAACATAATTTTACCTTTCTATAATGATAATAGACTTTTTCAAGGGAGTTTTCAACAAGTTAATAGACTTTTTCAAGGGAGTTTTTATGTTAGATGCGACTTTTTCAAGGGAGTTTTAAATTAGAATATACAAATTTTAGACTTTTTATAAACAAAAATCTTGTCTAATCCGGAATCCAATTCCGGAAAAGACAACTTTTTCCTTTTTTGCATTACAATATTAAGCAACATTTTAAGCAAGATAAAATAATATAAGTTATACTAGTTGTATGTATAAACCACATTTCAATATTTCTAACTCAATGTTAAACAAAGTTGTTTCTATTACTGAAAAAAAATAGGAATGATAGTTCCTTTTAAAACATTTAAACGAACTCCTATTTTAAGGAAAAATAAGAAAATTAAATCAATTCATTCTTCTCTAGTTATAGAGGCAAATTCGTTACCTTTAAATGAAATTAAAGATATTGTGAATGGTAAAATGATCGTAGGTCCACAAAAAGAAATTCAAGAAGTTAAAAATGCAATAATAGCCTATAATAATATTGAAAAGTTTGATGCATATAATGAAAAAGACATTTTAAAAGCACATAAAATGTTAACTAATTTAATTTTAGAAGATGCAGGTAAATATAGAAATCATGGTGAAAGTGTTTCTAAAGGTACTAAGATTATATTTGTTGCTCCTCCTGAAGATTTAGTTCCATCATTAATGAATAATTTATTCTCTTGGTTAAAAAAAGATAACGATACCCATATTTTAATAAAATCATGTATATTTCATTATGAATTTATTTTTATACATCCTTTTAGTGATGGTAATGGTAGTGTTGCAAGACTTTGGCAAAATATATTTTTAATGAAATGGAATCCTATTTTTTGAATATGTACCTATAAAGTCGCAAATTCAAAAATATCAAGATGAATATTATGAAACAATATCAAGTTGTAACAAAAATGGTAACTCCAATGATTTTATTGAGTTTATGTTATTAGTAATCGATAAATCCCTTGATGAAGTATTAATTAGTTTAAATAAAGAATCAAAAAATATATCTCCTCAAGTTAATAAATTGCTTGATGTAATGGATGATGATATTCCTTTATCTGCAAACGAAATAATGAATAGATTAAAAATAAAATCGAAAGAAACATTAAGAAATACTTATTTAAATCCAGCTATTGAAAACGGATTAGTCAAAATGACAATTCCTGATAGACCAAATAGTAAAAATCAAAAATATATTAAATAATTTTATATTTTTCTCTATACATTTTAGGTGACATTTCATAGTATTTTTGAAATAATTCACAAAAATAACTAGCACTAGAAAATCCGCAAGCATAAGCAATTTCAGTAATAGTATTATTAGTATTATTTAGTAAATTAGAAGCTTTTTCTAAACGATATTTATTTAAATATATCATTGGAGAAATATTTAAATATTTATTAAATAATAATGTGCATTTCGTTTTACAACAATTACCGATAGTATATATATCTTTTAATAATATTTTATTAGAATAATTCTTTTGTACATATCCTATCATCTTAGTTAAAGCTATGATATCATCACTATTTTCATATTCTTTTAAAGAAGAATTCATATTATTAAAAAGTATACTTACTATATGTATTGTCTTTTCTAATATATAAAAAGGATCTATATAATTTACATTATTTCCATATAATAAATTTAAATCATTTAAAATAATATTTTGCCATTTAATTGTAGGATTAAGTTTTTGATAAGGGTAATTTTTGTTATTTAATAACTTATTTAAATAATTATTAATGAAATATTCGTTATTAGTTAATAATTTAGGAGATAATAAAATACATATAAATATACATTCTTGATGTTCTTTAGAATATCCATAATGAAAACAACGACTATTCACAAATATTCCTTCACCTTCTTTTAAAACGATCGTTTGACCATTGACATCATAAGTCATACTACCTTTTAAAATTAATATAAACTCTAAATCGTCATGCCAATGACTTATAGCGCTATAATCGGGATAATTTGATAGTTGACCCATTTTTATATATGCAGGAAATTCACTATTATTATATAAAACATCTTCTGAAGCATCTGAATTTAAAATATTACATGGACATATATTCATATTTATTCCTCTTAATGAACGATTGTTATATAATTTTGACTAATTTTGATATAAATATCAATATAAATAATCTATTTTTATATCATGCTAAATAAATTAGAAAAGAAAGAATTTAAAAAGAAAATATTAAGTTTAGCTTTGCCTATAGCTTTACAACAATTTATGTTGGCTTTAATTAGCGCTTGTGATGCTTTTATGTTAGGAGATTTAAATCAAGAATCTTTATCTGCAGTATCTTTAGCTTCTCAAATTACTTTCGTATTTAATTTAATATTAACTGCCTTAACAATTGGAGAAAATATGTTTATAGCTCAATATTATGGAAAAAAAGATTATCTTGGTGTTAAAAAGATAATTGAACTAGTTTCATTATATGTAACTTCAGTAGCCATAATATTTTTAATAGCAACTTTAGCTATACCTCAATTACTAATGAAAATATTTACGAATGATCAAATATTAATAGATTATGGTGTTAAATATTTAAAAATAATAGGGATTTCATATGTTTTTTCAGGAATGTTACAAGTTTTACAAGGCTTATTAAAGAATTGCGGATACGCAATTAGAGCTACGATAATCAGTTTGGTTGTTGTTATTTTAAATATATTTTTAAATGCAGTATTAATTTATGGATATTTAAACTTTCCAAGAATGGAAATTGCTGGGGCAGCTTTAGCTACAGTAATATCAAATATTATTGGACTAATTATAGCGATAATTATGGTTTGTCTTAAAAAAGAATTACGAATTAATAAAGTTGATATTAAAAATAAAAATATTCATCTAAATTCTAAATTTTGGAAATACGTAGCTCCTGTTTTACTTAATGAATTAGTTTGGGGTGGAGGATTTACAATGTATTCTGTTATATTAGGACATTTAGGAAATAATGCTGTAGCAGCAAATTCAATAGCTAATATAACTAAAAATTTATTAATCTGTATATGTAGTGGATTCGGTTATGGAGGAAGCATAATCATTGGAAATCTACTAGGTGAAGGAAAGCTAGAAGAAGCCAAAATATATGGGAAATCACTATGTAAAATATCAATAATTTCTGGATTTATTACAGGAATCTTAATATTAGCTTTAACTCCTCTAATATTGATGTTTGTTAATTTAAATGATGTTTCAAAAGATTATTTAAAATATATGTTATTTATAAGCAGCTATTATGTAGTAGGAAAATCAATAAATTCTATGACAATAGGAGGTATATTTCCTTCAGGAGGTGATACAAAATTCGGTTTAATTTGTGATGCTATCACTATGTGGTGTTTTGCTGTTCCTTTAGGAAGCATTGCAGCATTTGTATTAAAACGGCCATTAATAGCTGTATATTTCATCTTAAATTTAGATGAAATAATTAAACTTCCGGCAGTATATATTCATTATAA
Source organism: Lachnospiraceae bacterium (assembly GCA_963661135.1). Taxonomy (GTDB): domain Bacteria; phylum Bacillota_I; class Bacilli_A; order RFN20; family CAG-826; genus Onthovivens. The sequence goes on from CAVKZO010000001.1 coordinate 5,439, forward strand.
AAAATACAAATGGATCAAAAATCTAATAGAAAAGGAGAATTAAAATTATGGACATGATCAAAAGAAGAGATGAGCAATTAGCTTATGTATCTGATGAGTCTATTATGGAGGAACAAATTATTTGTAGAAAAAAACTACAAAAATTAAACTTTGTAGATAGATCGGAATTTAAAGAAATAGCTAAATTAGTAAAGGATTTACTAGGGAAATCTGATGAAGCCTTTATAAATCCTCCGTTTTATTGTGACTATGGAAATCATATAGAAGTAGGGAAAAACTTCTTTGCTAATTATAATTGCACAATTATCGATGTAGCTAAAGTTAAAATTGGAGATCACTGCTATATGGCTCCTAATGTTGCAATTTATACAGCAGGTCATCCAATTTATCCTGATACAAGAAATTCTTCTTTTGAATATGGTAAAGAAGTAACTATCGGAGATAACGTTTGGTTAGGAGGAAATACTGTTGTATGTCCTGGTGTTCATATTGGTAGTAATGTAGTAATAGGAGCAGGTAGTGTAGTTACTAAAGATATTCCTGATTGGTCACTAGCAGCAGGTAATCCTTGTGAAGTTATTAGAAAAATAACAGAAGAAGATAAAAGAAAATTATTCCATAACGAATTAATTGATGATGAAGCTTGGAATGTAATTACTTCAAAGAAGGTAAACTAATATGACGATGAGAGAAAGAATATTGGAAGGTAAATTATTTACAGATAATTGTGAAGGCTTACCTCAAGATAGAATTAATTGTAAAAAGAAGATGATTAAATTCAATTCATCTATGCCTGATGATATTAATAATAGAATATCTTTATTAAACGATTTATTAGGTAAAGAAACAAATGCATGGATTGAACCTCCATTTTACTGTTGCTATGGATATAACATTACTATAGGAGATAATACATATATTAACTTTAATTGTAACTTTGTTGATGATGGAAAAATTATGATTGGTAAAAATGTTTTATTTGGACCAAATGTAACTATCGCTACAGTTGGTCATCCAATAAATCCTAATATGAGAGATTATATGTATACGGATCCTGTAGTTATTGAAGATAATTGTTGGATTGGAGCTAATGTTACTATCTGTCCTGGTGTCCATATCGGTAAAAATAGTGTTATTGGAGCAGGTAGTGTAGTAATTCATGATATTAAAGAAAATACTGTAGCAGTAGGTAATCCTTGTAAAGTAATTAGAGAAATAGGTGAACAAGATAATATTTATTATTATAAAGATAAAATAATAGATAAATTAGATTTAGAAGAAGAAAGAAAATTAAGATAAATAATTACAAATATGAATATATGTGTTTTTGGATCTTCTGATGAATTATCTTTTAAATGTATCGAAGCTGCTAAAAAATTAGGAAGATATATAGGTATAAATAATCATACATTAGTATATGGTGGCTTTGATGATGGCTTATTAGGTATAGTTGCTCATGAAGCTAAAGATAATGGAGCTGATATTATATCGGTACTACCAATTACTCCTAGAAAGAATTATCAAGAATTTAAATATTCAACTATTATATATAAAGATAATGATAAAAGAATTAGAAAGAAACTACAGTTTGATAATGCAGATATATTTATAGTTATGCCTGAAGGATTAGGAGTATTAGATGAACTCTTTGAAGTTTTACTATTAAAGCAATATGGTGAACATAATAAAAAGATATTCATTGTAAATATAGAAAATAGATTCGATTCATTAATATCTTTATTGGATGAATTAAAATGTAACGATTTATATTCTGTTATAACGAAAGAAGAATTCTATAAAATAGATAAATAATTTAAAAATATTTTTACTAATTAACAAAAAATATACTTTTTTATATTACAAACATTACAAAAAAATTAAGAATATATCGCAATTTTCAACAAAATGAAACATTTTTATATTTTTTGTTAATTTTTTCTTGACAACTATAATAAAAACGTTAATAATGTTAGTGTAATAAGAAACAAGCCTATTACAAATGTAAACTCGAAAGGAGAAAAAATATGGTTAAATTATTAATAGGATTAGCAGCAATCAACCTCGCAGCAGGAGTTACAAATAATGTAGCAGCTCCAACTGTGAACACAAACAACGTTATTAAAGTAGACATGAGTATTAATAACCCATCTACAGCTCTTAAAGTTGAAAATGAAGAATTAGATTGGTTATCGAAGTCTATCTTAGAAAAAGGTGCAGACTTCATGAAATCTGGTATCTCGAGTTTAGCATTATATGCATTCAAAACAGCATGTATGGAAATGGGTATCGATGTAAGAGATGCTACAACTAAAAAGATCGATCAAATCATCGCTCAATTAGATAAGATTTCTAGTCAAATCGAAAAAGGTTTCGCAGACTTAACTAAGAAAGCTCAACAAGTTGAAGATAGAGGTATAATGAATGATGTTCTTAAACTCATCAACCAAGTTAGAACTCCAGTATATTCTGAGATGAAGACTCTTGAAATTATTGCTCAAAGAGAACAAGAAGAAGGATATGATCAAGATTTCTTAGAAGAACAAAAAGAAAACTTCATCAACGGATTCAAAACTAAACTTAACTTCTACGGATTAAGTAATGAAGTATGGCATTCAACAGAATTATTAGCTTATGCATTAGCAGCTCCAAATCAATCTAAACCATCTCAAAGTTTAATGGATTTATACGATAACACATTAGGTGCAAATGATATCTGGGATTATCAAAGCTATGCTCCAAGAGTTCAATTCATCCAACAATGTTCATTCTTACTTAACTCATTAGCTCTTTTATCAAAATTAGATGCAGCTAAAGAAATCAGCCAATATAAACCTGGTGATGCTAACATTGAAGGTATTAAAAACTCAATTAAAAATATGTGTGATGCAGTTAATACAGTTAACGGTATCTTCCAAAAAGAACTTGAAAAACTCAGTGAAATTAAAGCAAGACACGATGATGAAATCTGTCCTACAATGTCTCACTTAAAGAGAACATTCGATAAAGATGGATACGTCCACATTACAACAGATTACACAGTATCAGCTTACTTAGCTACAGTTACAGTATCAGATCTTACATGGCAAAATAAATGTGCAGACTTCTATAACGATAGCTATTCTCACTGCTTCAAATCATTCAAAGCTGATGATGAATTCTATAAAGTAGTATTAGATGATTATAACTTCTATGTAGATAACTATAAGACAGATGAAGACTATAACTTCAAAGTATACTTAAGAGATCTTGGATTCAGAATTCCTGAAAATAGACAAAAAGATTTCGATCAAGCAATTGGTGTATATAAAGACATTCAAGTTAAAAGAGTCGATAGAGGTATCTTCTGGGGTGCAGATTACTACTCATACTATAACTACTATGATTGGAAAGGCAATCAAGCTAGTAACAATATTTCAAGAGTTGGTGAAACGTTCTGGAACAATTACGATGATGAATATCATTATGGTGACAACATATTCGCTAAATTAATTACATTCGTAAATGCTGATAACCAACACTTATTAGGGACTAATGTTTATACAATAGCTCATAGAAATAAGGATAGCGTTTCTAAATTGATCAATCACTTCTATAGAGGTAGTAGTTATAACGATACAGATTACGCTAACTATAAACATTAATTAATTAGGAAATATTTATAAAGGGACTCCCACAATGTGGGAGTTTTCTTTTGTTAATATTTTTTATTTGATTTAATATATTATAAAAAGGTAGAGGTTAAAATATATGGAAATTAATACTCAAATTATTAACGGAACAACTGTAATTAAATTATTAGGTGATGCCCTAAGCACTGATTGTGATATATTATGTCATCAAGTAAATTTAGGTAAATGTATGGGTGGAGGCATAGCTAGACAAATAGCTAAAAAATATCCTGATGTTGAAAAAGAATATATAAATTATAAAAATGCTAAACTAGGTGAAGTGTGCTTTGCTAAAACAAAAACATATGTAATCGCTAATTGTTATAGTCAAGATTATTATAATACGGATTATGATGCATTAAGATCTTGTTTAGATAAGGTGGTAGAATATTTAAAAGCCAACAATTTAAATAGCGTAGCTATTCCATATCATTATGGATCTGGTATCGCTAGTGGAAATCGGGAAACAATTAAAAATATATTTATAGAAAAATTAAATGGTTATACATTAAAGATTTATAAAATGAATTAAATATCTTTAATTTTATATCATTGCAATGATATAATTTAGTTAGAATATAGGAGAAATATAAGTGACTATTTTAAGATTATTGCATGGTTCAAATCACATTATAAAATCACCATCTTTTTCTTTTGGTAATATCCATAACGATTATGGGCAAGGATTCTATTGTACAGAAGATATGGAATTAGCAAAAGAGTGGGCATGTAAAGAAAATATAAATGGTTATGTAAATCACTACATTTTTAATAGTGAAAATTTGAAAATATTAAACTTATTAGATGGTAACTATAGTGTATTAAATTGGATTGCAATATTATTAAAATATAGGACATTTACATTAGATAATGAAATTTCTATCGCTGCTAAAGATTATATAATTAAAAACTTTTTAATTGATATTTCAAACTATGATGTTGTAATAGGATATAGAGCAGATGACTCTTATTTTTCTTATGCTCAATCGTTTTTAAATAATTCGATATCAATTAAACAATTAAGTAAAGCTTTAATGCTAGGAAATCTTGGAAATCAATTTGTTTTAATATCTAAAGAAGCATTTAATAGGATTGTTTATATTCAAGCAAATCAAATAAATAAAGTAAATTCTTATCCAAAATATATTTCTAGAGATACAAATGCTAGAGAAACTTACATAAAACATATAAAAAATAAACGAAACATTAAAAACGATATTTACGTATTAGATATATTAAGAGAGGGGATTAAAAATAATGATCCACGCATACAATGAATTATACTTAAATGATGCAATTAGGTTATTATCTAACGCTTTTGATTATGCGATTAATGATTGTAAAATTGATGCAGATCAATTCTCAAATAATTTAATGTTTTCAGACTTAATATCTCAATTTGAAGTAGGAAATCCATATGTTATTGCAGGTAAATCATCTATAGAATTAGTTAAAGAACTACTAACAAATATTGATCCAAAAATAAAATTGCCTCCACAAAAACTAAAAGAAAAAAGAACTCCTGAATACTGGGCTGGATGGGCTTTAGCTCAATATCAATGGGAAAAAGCAAAAAAATTTAAAGATATTTTTGGATATGTATCCTTAAAAGAAATTATATCGATGTATCCTTTGTACCACGAAATGGATATTTCTTCTTTTATTGAGGCGCTAGATAATAAACTTAAAGATAATAAACACGAAACTAAATTACATAAAATAAGAATCTATAGAGGGTTATCTCAAAGTGAATTAGCAACTCAATCATCAGTTAATTTAAGATCGATACAACTTTACGAACAAAAAATAAATAATATCGATAAAGCTCAAGTTCATACATTATTTAAATTAGCTACTGTTTTAGGGTGTAAAATCGAAGATTTATTAGAAAATCCTCAAGATATTATTTAATTCCTATTCAGCAAAAGTGTGGAATTCCACATTTTTACTGAATAGAAAGTTGTATTATTTTCTAAATATGTTAAAATATATTCATGAAAAGTGTGGAATTCCACAAAAAAAGGGAATAGAAAATGATAGAAAGAGAAAAATATATCAACCAATTAATTAAATCTATGAATAACGGATTTCCAAAAGTTATTACTGGCATAAGAAGATCTGGAAAATCTTTTTTATTAAATACGTTATACAAAAATTATCTTTTAAAAGACGGCGTTAATCCAGATAACATTATTGAGCTTGACTTAACTAAAGTCTCCAATTCTTATTATAGAGATCCTATATATTTATATAACCACATAATAGATATTACTAAAAAGAATGATGGTATTAACTATGTAATTTTAGATGAAATACAGGAAGTTTATCCAATTATCAATTTAGCATTAACAAAAGGAGAACATATTAAGGCAAAATCTAATGATGAAGATATTATTACATTTGTAGATGTAGTATTAGATTTAGCTTCACAAAACAATATTGATTTATATATTACAGGAAGCAACTCAAAAATGCTTTCTTCAGATATAATTACAGAATTTAGAGATAAAGCGACAAACATAAGAATCCTTCCATTATCATTCGAAGAATATTATAAATATAAAAATGAAAATGAATATGTTTTACTTAATGAATATGCAATTTATGGGGGAATGCCTTTAGCTGTTTTAAAAGAAGGGGTCGATAAAGAAAATTATTTAAAAGATTTGTTTGAAACAACATATCTTAGAGATATTGTAGAAAAAAATAAAATTAAAAAAGTTGAAGCTTTAGATGAAATTTGTACGATGTTGGCTACATGTGTTGGCGATCTAATTAACTCAGATAGAATTGCTAAATTATATAAAGAGAAAACAAATAATAAGATCGATTCAAACACTATAAATTCATATATTAATGCTTTTATTGATTCATTCATCATTACACCTACATTTAGATATGATTTAAAAGGGAAAAATATAATTACATCCACGAAAAAATATTATTATATCGATACAGGATTAAGAAATGCTAGATTAAATTTTGTCTACGATGATTGTGGAAAATTATTGGAAAACGTCGTATATAACGAATTAATTTATAATGATTATAAAGTAAATGTAGGAACATTCGATATTTTTGAGAACGATATAAACGGTAAGACAACAAGAAAATCATTAGAAGTTGACTTTTTAGCAACTAAAGGTAATAGAAAATATTATATTCAAGTATGTGATAACTATTCTTCTGAAATAACAAAAAATAGAGAAATAAAACCTTATATTTCTCTAAATGATCAAATACAAAAAATTATAGTAATTAATAAACCAATTAAAGAATCCAAAGATCAGTATGGATTCACAATAATCGGTATATGTGATTTCTTATTAAGATTTGTTAAATAAACATTATTAAAATTTAATTTTAATTTATTATTAATCTAATATTGTTAAATATCTTTTAGATAAAATTATATTTAATGTTAAAATTATATTAGCCTAAGGAGTTTATTTATGGATAAATATATGAAAATAGCAATTGAAGAAGCCTACGAAGGAATAAATAATAATGAAGGTGGTCCTTTCGGTTCGGTTATTGTTAAAGATGGAAAAGTTATTGGAAGAGGGCATAATAGAGTAGTTAAAAATCAAGATCCTACGTGTCACGGAGAAATGGAAGCTATTAGAGATGCATGCAAAAATATAAATAGTTTTGATTTATCTGGTTGTGAACTTTACACAACAGGAGAGCCTTGTCCTATGTGTTTAGGTGCTATTTTATGGGCTAATATTGATAAAGTTTATTATGGATGCAATATATTTGATACAGAAGAAATAGGATTTAGAGATTCTAAATTCTATAGTTTAACCAAAGAAGATAAAAATAAATTTATAATCGAAAAAGACAGGGCTGAATGTAAAGCTCTATATGATGATTATATGAAAATTAAAGATAAAACAAATTATTAAATAATATTAAAAAACATAGGAATTCCTATGTTTTTTTATTCTTAATTTAATAATTTTAGTCTAATAACAATTTAACAGTATCGTTATTCCATACATATCTAAATGATGTATAAGTATATGTTGTTAAATCATTGTTTTCCCAGTTATCCATATGGAATACAAAATAAACTGTGCTTTCTTCTTCAGTATTTTTAAATATTTTAGTTATATCTAAAGAAATATCATAATTAATTTCTTTTTGTGGCAATTGTTCAATTATATCTTTATGCCGTGTGCAAATAATAGTCTCTGAATAATTATTACTAGAGAAAGGACTGTTGGATGTATAAGCTAATGAATACGAAGAATTAATAATAGTATTTTCTTGTGTCTTAATATATCCATTTATTCTACTAGAAGCATCAAGCACTGAATTTAAGTTATAATTTAATAAAACTGCATCTTTTTTAGTGAAACCATCACCTAAATATAAAGTTCCATTAATATTAGTATTTCCTCCACAACTTGATAACAACAATAATAAACTTAATCCGACTGTTTTAAATATATTTTTATTCATAATAAAATTCTCCTCAATAAGTAAAATTATATAAAAATAACGATTACAAGGCAATTACTATATATTTTTTTATTTTTATATAAAATTATATTTTTTTAAAAAAAACTTCCACTGTGGCACTTTTATGAATAAATAAAATAAACAATAATATTGTTGTCAATTGAAGAAGAGACACCAATCCTCCTTTGATACCTTTAGACCTAGATGGTGTCTCTTTAATAAATTGATTAACAATAAGGAAAGGAATAATATAAATATGGAAACAAAAATAACAGAAAACAAAATAACAATAGAATTCACAAAAGAAGAAGACAAAAACCTCTTTGATAGACCTATAATAGGTGAAGATCCAAAAGCTTACTTTGAATACTTACTAAAGTTAGACTATACACTTAATGGTGATGATAGCGATATCATAAAAGGATATGATAATATCGAACATTTTGAATACTTTGCTAAAAAATGGGACTATAGCAAAATCAAAAGAACTCAAATAAAGATCATAAAAGGTATGTTATCTTCAATAGATTTTATAGATAAATCAATACCTGAAGAATATAGATTCAATTCATACGATTGTAGATATACCTTCTTTGCTGATAACGATTTAATGTCCTCTTTAAAATACGCTGCAGATCGTTTAAGAATTCTTTTAAAGTTAGCTAAGATACAAGAAAAGATCGCTAAGAATAATAGCAATAGTTTTGATTCTCTTGTCAAAGAAGTTAATTCTTATACTGATGACAAGGATAATTCAAAATAATTAACAAAGAAAAAGAGTGAAAACATTTAAGAATAGGAGAAACAATAACGATGACACTTGAAGAATTTTTAACACTTAAAATCTATACTAAAAACCCAATTTTTTGGACATATGATGGTGAATATGTACCATTAACAAAAGAAAATTTAAAGTTTCATAAAAAAGAAACTATAAAAGATATAAGATTAATAAATGATAAAATTATCATTAATCTTTTTTATAAAAATACTTCTATAAAGAATAAAGTTAATGATTATTCTAATATAAAAATTGTTAAAGGAGATATCACCGACTATGATGGTGAAGCAATTGTTAATGCTGCAAATACTTCTTTATCATACGGAGGTGGAGTATGTGGATGTATTTTTAAAAAAGCAGGAGTAGAAAAACTTCAAAAAGAATGTAGATCAAAGGGTTATCAAAAAGTAGGATCAGCTACACTAACAAAAGGATATAATTTAAAAGCAAAAAATATCATTCATGCAGTTGGACCAATTTATGATAAGCATAATATAGAAGAAAGTAGATATTTACTATCTGAAGCATATAAAAATACTTTTAGAGTATGTAAAGATAACAATATAAACTACATTGCATTCCCATCTATTTCTACTGGTATATTTTGTTTCCCAATAGAAGAAGCTTCTTTAATAGCTTTAAAAGAAATAATAGAAGCATCAAAATATATGAGAGAAATAGTAATATATTGTTATAACGATAAAACATATAACGCATATATAAAAGCACTTGAATCGATAACTAAATAATCAAAAATAACTAATAAAAGCACTTTATCAATGAGTGCTTTTTTTATTAAAATATCGATTCTAACACATAATTCGCTTTTTCGGTGAGTTATTTCAATCAATTAGTTATTAATAAATTATTAATCATTTGATAAAATCTATTGTGTAAGGATAAATATGACATTAGGAGAAAATATTAAAAACTATAGAAACAAGATAAATCTCACTCAAAAAGATTTATCAGAAAAATTAAATGTTTCTTATCAAACAATCAGTAAGCGGGAAAACAATACTAACGAACCAGATGTTGCAACTTTAAAACAATTGTGTTCAATATTTAATTGTTCTTTAGATGATTTATTAAATTACGATAAAGAAACAATAACCCCCCCCCCAAGAAAATCAAACTGTTATTGAAAATCTACCAACCAAGATCCAAATAGGTACATGTTCTGATTGTAAAAAAGAACTATATTCCGGAGATATAATTCATCGCATTGATAGAAAATCTCAGTATGGAGTAAAAGAAACGGTAGACATATGTGATGATTGCTTTAAGATTCATGAAGAACTTAATAAGCAAAAAGAAAATATTGAAGCTAAGATTGAAAAAGATTCAGAAGAATCAACGAGTCCATTTCGTAATTTAATAAAAAGAAATGATAGGAAAGTAATTGTATGGGCAATTGTAGCTGGAATATTTTCTTTAGCAATAACATTAGTAATTTGTATATTAAATTATAATTCAGTCGGTCTTGGATTAACTATAAGTTTACCATTAATAATCGGGTATACTCTTTTTGCTGATGTTTACTGCATATTTACTGGCTCATGGGTTGGTGAAGTTTTTGTAACTATTGCATCATGGTCAGTTAAGTTTCCTGGAATTATTTTTTCTTTTGATGTAGATGGACTTAAATTTTTAATATTTATGAAAATACTGTTTTGGATATTAGGTGTATTAATAAGCATTGCAACTTTTTTATTCGCATTAGCATTTTCATCTATATGCTCACTTTTTACATTCCCAATTTTAATAATTTATAATAAAACACACTATTAAGGAGAAACAAAATTATGAAGAAAAAACACATTTTATTACTTGCTTTACCATTATTTTTAACGTCATGTGGAGGAGAACAAGTACCTCCTACACCTACTCCAAGCCCAAATCCAACACCCGTTGAAACTTACGAATTTAGAGACATTGTTTTTAATGATCTTACTGTTTCATACGACGGAAATTCACATAAATTAGAAGAAGTTAAAGGTGCACCAGAAGGAACTAATATAACTTATACAGGTTTAGAATCTTATATCGATGCTGGTAGTTATAAAGCTTCAGCAACTTTAACAAAAGAAAATTATAAAACTTTAACAATATATGCAACTCTTACAATTAAGCCAATAGATTTTAAAGGTTTAACATATAATGATGTTATAGTATCTTACGATGGTAAAGATCATATTAACGATATCCAATTAGTTGGTATTCAACCAGAAGAAACAATAACAAAACAAATAGTTAAAAATTTTTCAGGAAACATTGTTTCAACAGCAATAGACGTAGGAGTTTATGATTATACAATCGAAATAACTAATAAAAACTATAATAAATTAACATTAAACGCTAAATTAACAATCAACGCAGTAAAAACTGATATGCCAGTATTTGCTTCAAGCGATGGTAATATTTATTTCTCTAACGGATTACACAATAAATATATTTATAAAATTGATTCTACTGGCGCTTTAACCTTAGTTGATTATTCTTCACCAAAAGAATTTAATAAATATAGCCCTTCTAAAGCTTTATTTATAAGTGGTACTTCAATTTTAAATTCGGTAAAAGAATTTAATAACGGAACTACAAATGTAATTTATACAGATGGAAATATCGATGACTTTATTAAATATGATGAGACTACATATTACTATTCTAGTAACAATATTTTTAATTCATCAAAATCTGGTATTTATAAAGTTGATGTATCAAATTCAACTGAAGAAAATGAAGCTGTAATTACAAAAGTTTTTAGTGGTAAAACAGATAATTTAGCAATTTACAATGGTAATTTATATTTTACTAATGGAAATGATAATAATTACATTTATAAACTAAATTTAACAAATAACACTTCAAGTTTAGTTCTTAACGAAAAGACACATGAATTTACAATTAATAATAACAAGCTATATTGTACTGTGAACGGATCGTTAAATGATTATATTGGTTACATAGATTTATCTTCATCAAGTGTACAACCTATAAAATTAACAAATGCTTCCGGAGAATTTTTAACTATTAAAAATAATAAATTATATTATAACTATACAGATTTATTTGGAATGATTGATTCTTCTAAAAAGGGTATTTGGTCAATAAATTTATCTAATAATAGCGCTACTCAAGAATTAAAAATTGAAAATGTTAACGGATTTGATATCGATTCTTCAAATTCAATAGTTTATACGGATACAAATGATTTGCATTTATACCGTTATAATCTATCAACAAAAACTAAAACAGACTTATTAAAAGATTTTGTTGCTCCAGAAACTACTCCACTTAATACAGGCGGAAAAACAATAGCATATGGAAATACCATATATTATTTAAATATGTACGCAGGAAAAACATTATACGCTTATAACGAATTATCTAAAAAATCTTATCAAGTAACAACAAACAAAGTTGCAGATTTCTATATTTATAATGATAAATTATATTTCAATCAAGTAACTATGTTAACTAATAACGATTTATACGTAGTTGACTTAAAAGTTAGTTCTGAAGCCGAAAAAATATCAACTAACGATGTAAGAAATTTAGTTTCAGATGGAACCTATATCTATGCTACACATTATAACTGGGCTGGTGTTGCTGGTGGTATTTCTAGAATGGAATTAGACGGAAGTGAATATATTAAATTTTCTGATGTAAATGGAGCTAAAAACCTTAAAATTAAAAATAACAAATTATATTTTATCAATTGTACTACTGGTCAAGATAATGGTGATATTCAATATTACTCATTATCAGATATAAATAATGATTCTTCTAAATTAGAACCATCAGAATTAGGTAGTAAATGTAAAATAAAAAATGTAAGACAATTTATATTTGAAGGTGAAGATACTATTTATTACTTATACCAAGGTACTATATATAATTTTCTTGCTCGTTCAAGTTTAACTACATTAGCAGAAGGAACAAAATTAGCTAATTCAAAATGTGCTCCAAAAGAAATGTTTATCCAAGGAGATTACGTTTATTATTATTCATACCCAGTCACTTCTACTGAAAATGCTGGTTTATACAGAGTAAATAAAAATAACACTAAAGAAGATACAAATATTGAAACGCTCCTTAAATGTGATAACACGTATTATTGTTCTGCTCTTAGTTACACATCTTCTAATAATATTTATTTCTTAAATTATATTTTTTCAACAAATTTACCTTATGGTGATGCACATACATATCAATTAAATATTACTACTAAAAATTTAGTAAAATTAGATTAGGAGAAATTTTATGGGATCAGGCGGACAATATCACGGAAGTACATCCAATACAAAAACATGGGATGAAATGACTCCGGAAGAAAAAGAAGCATATTTAGCTCAAAGAAGATTAGCTGAAATGAGACAACGTGAATATTTAGAAGAGCAAAGAAGAAGAAAGAAAAGAAATGCTATTCTAATTGGAATCGGTCTTATCATTTTGTTGGCTTTAATAATTACATTAATTGTCTATATTAAAAATCAAATAAAGTAATTTTAGTAATGAAATATATTATCGTTGGTTTAGGAGCTGTAGGCTTTTCGTTTCTTAAAAAACTAAAAGAAAATGGTTTATTTGAACCAGATTCTTTTTATTGTGTAGATGAAAACGAAAAAGCAAGAGAAGATTTTATAAAAATAGGTGGAAAATCATATAATTTTTCATTAGCCAACATTACAAAAGACAATTATTTAGAATATTTAAAAATACTTGAAGAAGGTGACTATCTCCTTGATTTTTGTATCAATGTTAAAAATTTAGAATTCTTAGAATATTGTTTAAAGAATAATATACATTATCTATCTACTGCTGATAGTTCTTGGAATCCAGATCCAATTTGGACTAGCGATCATCAGCATTTTTTAGAATATTTAAAATTAAAAGAAAAATATAAAGAAAAACAAAATACATGTTTAGTTCTTTTTGGTATGAATCCAGGATTAGTTTCTTTATTCGCAAAGAAATGTTTAAGAGAAATCATAAGTAACGATACGAATAGATATATAAAATTAAATAGAAAGAGACTTAATAAACTTCTAGACAAAGAAAATTATGGTTTAGTTTCTAAAAAAATTGGTGTGACAGATATTCAAGAAATTGATAACGATAATCAATCAGCAAATATTTCGTACGATGAATCAATATGTTATTCAACACGGAACTGTCGGGCTTACTATTATGAAACTGTATCATCTCCTGAAATTGCATTTGGTAATAAAAAAAGATTTTATAGTTGCAAAAAAATTTATGATTATGATCTAAATGATTTATATTTATCTTTATATAAATCTGGATTTGAATATTCTGCGACATCCTTTTCCCCCCAAGGAAATACTATTGGACATATATCAACACATGAAGAAATCTTTACTATTAAAAATTATTTTACATATAAAAATTATATGCCTACAGTGCATTTTGTTTATTCTCCATGTGAATTTGCAATTAAGTTTATTAAACGATTTAAATATTACGCTCCTACAAAATTTCATCTAATTAATAAAAGTGAAATAGTTGATGGTGGAGAATCTGTAGGAATCATTATTCAAGGTAAAAAATTTTCAACTAGATACTTTGGAAATTATTTAAAAACTAGCGAAATTCCTGATGAAACAGCTACAATTAGACAAGTTAGTGCTTCGTCTTACGCAGGATTTATCTATATGCTTAATCACTCAAAAGAAGGTTTATTATTTCCGGAAGAATTAAACGAAGAAGAAGTACTAAATACAGCAAAGAAATACCTTAATAAATATATAAGTTTAGAAATACCGAAAATAAAAATAGATTTAGAACAATAAAATGAAAAATTACGATAAAATAGAAAAAGAAGTAAAAAATAATTATAAAAACTATAATCCTGAAGATGAAGACTTATGGCATAAAGTAACGGGAAATATTATAGATGCTTTTGTTTATAAAGAATTAGATAAAATAGATAATGAAAACATAGTAATTTTAAATGCTGGATCTGGTGGAGTCTCTTATTATACTAAAGGTAAAATAATAAACTTAGATATAGTTGAAGATAATATAAAAGAGTTCCCATTTTATATAGTTTCTTCAATCACCAATATTCCATTAGAAGATAAAAGTATAGATTTTATTATTTGCGTAGGTAGTGTAATTAACTACACAAATCTTAACCTTTCTATAAATGAATTAAATAGAATTTTAAAAGATGACGGAACACTAATTTTAGAATTTGAAAGAAGTAATAGTGCAGATTTTTTATTTTCACAAAATTATGGTAAAAAAGAATTTATGCAAACTTATAAATATAACGATAAAGACCATACAATGATAATGTATGGAGAAAAATATGTTATATCTAATCTAAAAAAATTAAATTTTAAAGTTATTAAAAAGAAAAGATTTCATAATATATCAACTTTATTAACTAAACTAAAAGTAAGTGAAAAAACATCTTTAAAAATCAATAATATTGATTTTCTATTCTATCCTTTTTCATATTTCTTTGCACATAACATAATCATAAAATGTAAAAAGATCAAATAATGAAATAATTGTTAAAAATATATAATTTTTCATTTGATCTGGTGATCTAGTTGTGATCTAATATAAACAGAGGTTTATTTTTATGGATTTAAATAATTATTTATCAACAGGTCCTGAAGAATTAGAATTGACAGGACATACTCAAGATTACCAACTATTAAAAGTATATGCTTATAATGCTTACTTCAATGCAGATATTAATAATACTGAAGATGTTAATGATGGATGCACATATTTAAGAGATCAATTTGAAGGTATTGATGGTGTTTATATCAATCAATCATTAGAAGAAAATACTATCGAATGTTTATATTCTTATGTTGTTAATTCTTCTCCTTTTAATTTAAATAAAGTATTAAATATTTTAGCTAAGATATCTGGAGAAATATCTCAAGTTGCTAAGAAAAATTTTATAAGCAATCAAAAAGCTGATAAATTATTAAATGAATACTTAGAAGAATCAGAAAATAAAAAAATAATTATTAGAATAATTACTGATTATATTTGTGATGAAAAAGAAAAATTTGATATAAATAAAAAAATTGAGCACTATGATGTCTCAGTAAAAGGATTGCAAGTAAGTGCTGTAATTCAATTTGGTGATGACATTATTGCTACAATCGAATCAAATAAATCTCCTTTCGATTATGTTGAAAGTGCGAAATTAACTTTAGATTCAAGTGATAACTTTTTGAAGTATGAAGATCATTCAATAATTTGTAATATATCTGCTAAATCAATAAAAGAATTATGGAAAAAAGAAGGTAATAGGGGATTATTAGCTATGAACCTTCGTTATTATATTAAATCAGGAAATATCGATGAAAAAATTGAAAATTCTATAATGTTTGAAGGTAATAATTTCTGGTATTTAAATAATGGTATTATAATTGTTTGTAATGATTATAAACTTATAAATAATCAAGTGCTTTTAAAACAATTTAGTATTGTTAATGGTGGTCAAACAACAAGAATGATTGGTGAAACACCATTTGATAATGATTTCTTTGTATCTTGTAAAATAATCAAAAATACATTTGAAAGTAACGAAGAAAAGAATAAATTTATCTCAGAAGTCGCTGAGGCTTCTAATACTCAAAAACCTATTAAAGCAAAAGATATTATTGCTAATAGGGTTGAGCAAAGAAACTTAAAAACTCGATTATCTGAAAATAAAATATTTATCGAAATTAAACGTGGGGAAAAATGTGATCAAACATCTTATCCAGAAGTATGGCAAAGAACAAAAAATAACGAATTAGCACAAAATTTATATTCATTTGTATTTATGCAACCTGGTCCATCACGTAATAGTGTCTCATCATTATTATCAAGTATTGATAAATATAATATAGTTTTTAGAGATCATAAATATTCAATTGGATTTATTAAAAGCTTATTATTTTTAGAAAAATCTTATAAAGATTACCAAAAGAAAATCAATAAACTACAAGATAATGATGAATACACTGCGATTAAAAAAGGCATTGTCAAAAATGGTCAGTGGTATTTCTTAGCTACGATAGGATATATTTTAAAATTAATTTACAATCCTGAATTTAAACAATGTATATGTAAATATAGAAATAACGATGGTGTTTATCCATCATATTCTGAAGAACCTGCATTTGATCATGCTTTTATTGATGATTCAACTAGTTATAAAGATTTTAAAGCAAAATCTTTTGATTTATTTAATATTGTTTATTCTAATTTTATCCAAGATGAATTTATAACTGCAAAATCAAAAAATGCAGCTTTAGCTTATTCAAACTGGACAAAATCTAATACTGGTTTTAATGAAATTAGAAAAACAATAAATACGAGAATATTTGATATTAAAGATTCAAGTAGAATTACAGCTGTAGCGAATTATTTTGTAACAATTAATGAAGAGACACAAAATAAAAATATTGATATGTATGTTGATTATTGTAAGGCAAATAAAAAAATTAAAGCCAAAAACAGTTCTAATTTTGAACTTAATGAAACTGATAAACAATTAAGAGATAAATTAATGATTTATAGAATGAATTACTGCAATAAAAACCATATAAAAGAAGGCAAGGTTTTCACTGATAAAGTATTAGATAAAATCGTTATGGAAAAACCAACAAATATTGATGAATTAAATAAGTTATTATGTGCTGAATCTAGATATTTTTGTGGAAACGATATTCTAAATATAATTCTAGGATGCATTAATTTATAATTTTATCTAAAAATTCAAACATCTCTTTTTTATAAATATCTTTATGTTTATAAAAAGTTCTAGCATGTTTTCCGTCTTCAAATATTAATTGTTTAACAAATACATTTTTATTAAAAGAGTTAACATTTAACGCTAAATTTATAAACGGAACGACATCATCATCTTTAGCGTGAATTAAAAAAGCAGGTATATTTGTCTTTTCTAACGATTCTTTATTATTAATAGACTTAATAGATATTTTATATCTTAATTTAAATAACATAGGTAAAAACACCAAAGCAAAAGGTGCTGCATATTTATTAACTTTATAATATTCATTTTTCATTTGATCATATAAAGAGTAATATCCACAATCACATATTGCTCCTATTACATTTTTATTATTTAAATTACCTAAAGAATGAAGGATAGTAAATGCTCCCATACTAACTCCATCAAGTATTATTTTTGCTTCTTTATCTTCATTTATTATATGATTTACCCACTCAATTAAATCTTTACTCTCTAAATAACCTAATGAATTATATTTCCCTTCACTAGTGTAATGTCCCCTAAAATTAATAGCTAAAACTGAGCATTTATATTTTTCGTATATTTCTTTAACTATAGGCATACGAGAAATACACATTCCATGATATCCATGTAATGTAATAACATAAAGATGACTATCATTATTCTTTAAATATTTAGCTGTTAATTTTGTGTTATCAAAAGAATTAATAGATACATCAGTCGGATTTAAATTATCTAACCAATAATAATTTTCTTTTTTATCATCATATATAATTGTTTTATATTCATCTACATTCTTTCTTTTAAAGCCTTTAATAAAGAATATTAAAGACAATAAAAAACAACATAAGAAAAACAAAAATAATAAACTAATTAAACATACGATGATAATTAAAAATATCTTCATCATTAATAAGCTTTAGCAAAAAGAATCAAATATTTTGCCTCTTTTCCGCAGATTGCACATTTATCATCAATTTTAATTTGAGCAAATGGAATACAGCGGCTTGTAGCATTAAACATCTCTTTAACTTTGTTTTCACATTCTACATCTCCGCACCACATAACTTTTGCATATCCACCTTTATTAACTACCTCACCTAATTCTTCTAATGAATGAGCTTCATGGATATTATCAGCTAAATTCTTTAATGCTTTTTGATACATCTCTTCGTGAATTACTTTTAAAAGACGTGGGATTTCAGTATGTATTTCATCTAATTTGACAGTTTCTTTAGTTCCATCATTTCTTTTTGCAATAGTACAAACTCCATTTAATAAATCTCTTGGGCCTACTTCGATTCTTAAAGGTACACCTTTCATTTCGTATTCTGAGAATTTCCATCCTGGGGTTTTATCAGAATCATCTAATTTAACACGAATATTTAATTTTTCTAATTCTTCTTTAATTGCTTTAGCTTTTTCTAAAACACCTTCTTTTTGCATTTGAATTGGAATGATTGCAACTTGAATTGGTGCTACAAATGGAGGTAAAACTAAACCGTTATCATCACCATGAACCATGATGATAGAACCAATTAGTCTAGTTGAAGCACCCCAGCTTGTTTGATGAGGAGTTTTAATCTTTCCATCTTTATCAAGGTACTGAACTCCAAATGCTTTAGCAAAATCTTGTCCAAAATAGTGTGTAGTTCCACTTTGTAAAGCTTTTCCATCGTGCATTAATGCTTCAATTGAATATGTTTCTTTAGCACCAGCAAACTTCTCTTTATCAGTTTTTCTTCCTTTAATAAAAGGCACAGCTAACAGCTCTTTACCACACTTATCGTAGATATCAAGCATCCTTAAGGCTTCAGCTCTAGCTTCTTCTTCGCTAGCGTGCATTGTATGACCTTCTTGCCATAAAAATTCTGATCCTCTTAAAAATGGTCTAGTAGTTTTTTCCCATCTAACTACCGAACACCATTGATTGTAAAGTTTTGGTAAATCTCTATAACTAGAAATAATGTTCTTAAAATGATCTGTGAAAACACATTCACTTGTTGGTCTAATAATTAATTTATCTTGTAGTTCTTGTTGTCCACCGATTGTAGCTACTAAACATTCTGGAGCGAATCCACTGATGTGATCTTTCTCTTTTTGAAATAATGATTCAGGTATAACCATAGGCATATATACGTTTTGATGACCAGTTTTTTTAAATTCTTCATCTAAGAATTTTTGTATTTGTTCCCAAATTGCGTAGCCGTAAGGTCTATAAATAATAAAACCTTTAACTTCACTATAATCCATTAATTCTGCTTTTTTACATACATCTGTATACCGTTGGGCAAAATCTTCTTCTCTACTTGTAATTGATTTATTTTTAATGTCCATATTTTAATCTCCTATTTATTAACCATATACAATAATTTTTTAGTAACCTTTTTATCTAAAGGTAATAGCAATGTATTATTCGGGCAAATAATATCTCCTGAAAAATAGCATATACCACTTTTAATTAACATTTCTATTAATGACCATGAATTTATATTTAAACATATGATAGGTTTATTGAATTTAACAAACTTCTCTAATAAAGAATGTATTTTAACAAATTCTCTACTAGTTTGTTTTAAGCCTATTACAGATTGAAAATCAAATAAGAAGTAATTAAAATTTTTATAAGTTGAATCTTTTAAAGAATAATCATTTAAATTTATAAATAATGCACATTCATAACCTTTTGCTTGAATACCTTTAATAACATGAATATATTCTTGATCATCTTCAAAATCGATAAATGCACTGTTTTTAAATGTTAAAACTAAATTAGCATCTTTAAGATTATTTATATGAGGGAACAATCTATTAGCATAGGCAATATCTTCTAATTCGATTAAAGAAAATAGCTTTAATAAAACATTATCTTTTTGTGAGATAAATGAAGATATCGATTTTTTAGTAACAAGAGAAAAACTTTCTTTTCTTAAATCAAATTGAATAGAATATTTTTTAAACTCATCAAAATTAGAGAAAGATCCTTCTTTTAGTATAGGTTCATATTGATAACCTAATATGGCAATTTTATTTTTATAAAGTCTAATGACTGGTTTAAAGTAAATATCTATAGCTTCATTTCTTATAACTTTATTAACTTCATTAATATATGTATTCTCAATTGCTTTTATCTCTTTAGATTCAGAATAATAATACCCATAACTCTTATGTTCTTCTAATAAGTTTAAAGTATATTTATTAATAGAAACTAAAGCTTCATTTAAATCTTTATTTAATTCTAAGCATTTACCTACAATTATCACATCGTTATAAACATTTATACATCCTAATGCTTCAGAAAAAGAATCCATTTTAAAAGAAAATGTTTCAATATTCTTAATCAATTGATAGTTATTAAAATATCTATTATCAATAATCGATATTTCTAAAGGATTATCTTCGTTGATATATGAATATATGTCTCCATCTTTTATCGTTTCAAAAAAAACATTTAAAATTTTATAATATAATGCTTTTTCATTATATAAACTAAATTTTTCTTTTATAGGAACAAAAGATATATGATAGAAAGACCCTCTATTAAAGTCACCTTTAGAATACATTTCAGATATTTCAGCATAACTGTAAATAATTTTATGATCTAATTTAACCTTACCAAATCTACCTTTTTTCTTAATAGAAATTGGTAAATTCTTTAATACAGTTTTTTCTAAATATAAAATATTTTCTTCTTTATCTATCTTTTTAACTTCTAAAATAACTTTAGTAGATTTAATATTTTTTCTATCAAGATTTTTAATTTCTGTAACTAGCATTACTAAATCATTTTCTTTAGGTTCTTTTAAAGAAAGTAAATTTTCAAACCATGTGCTAATCTCTTTCCTTTCTTTAAAAGCAAAGAATCCTAAAAAAGTATCATATTCACAATAATTAAATTTAGAAGTATCAATATTAAAAAACCATTTAACATTTTTAGTTTTATAGTTAACAACATAGACACATGATGTTTTAAAATATTCTTCGATTTCTTTTTTATTCTTGATATTTTTCTTTTTTGTAACGAAAAAATAAATGATTATAAATATTAAAAAAGATAATGATACTAAAACAAATATCAAAATATATAAAGTTTTTAAATCAATAGCACTCTTAAAATCAAAGAAAAAAACTTCCATACTTTAAGTATTATATACTTTAAGTATGGTCTTAGACAAATTTTTTACATTTAAAATAAAGTTTTTTTCTTGTATAATTCTAGATACGGAGAAATACCCAAGCGGCTGAAGGGGTCAGTTTCGAAAACTGATAGTGGATAAAACCAGCGAGGGTTCGAACCCCTCTTTCTCCGCCAATGCTTATTACTTATTTATTATTTGTTGAACATGAATACAAAAAGAGATATGAAAATAATTACTTCTACCAACATTAAAATCACAAACGTAATAATAGATTTCTTTTTCAAATAACCTGTCCATTTATTATGCGTTCTTCCTTTTTCTTTTTTTAAATAATAAATAAAAAATAATACAGGTATAAATCCAAAATTAAAACATAACCAAGCGATCACGCCTTCGACAATTGTTGATTCATCAAAATCATAGTTCATATTGACGCTCCATTTTACTTTTATTAACTTTTTAATCTTAAAAAGAAAAATAAAAATATAAAATTCCATACTGGAAGTTTTTTTAAATCAGAATTATAAATATAATCTTGACAACCATAAATATTTTCAATACTATGAGATTAATCAAATAATCAAAAGAACATCGAAATAATATGTTTTTTTGGTCTTTATATTTAATATTTAAGGAGGTAGTTATGCCAGAAGTTTTTGGCCGGCAACACCTTACATTCATTGCGATTTATGTCGTACTTGGTGTTGCATCACTAATTTTAGCTAAATTATTCTTAAAGGAGAGAAAAGGACAAACTATTTTTATTAAAGTTTTAGCTGGATTAACATTATTTTTTAATATTGGTTGTAGAATAAGTGTCGGTTATTATTTTGGTCGGAAATATGTTTTTCCTTCTACTATATGTTCTTTAACTAGCATTCTCTTACCGCTTATTGTATTGTTCGGAAAAGAAAATTTACAAGTTTATCACGGTCTTTGGTACATTGCATTAGTTGGAGGACTAGCAAGTACAATATACGCAGATTATGTTAGTCAAAATCCGTCTATATTTTATTTACCTACAATAACAGGATTATTGCACCACGCATTTATTTTATTATTGGTTGTAGCGATGGTTTTATTTAATTGGTTTAAACCAGATCTTAAAAAATGGTATTATTTCCCAATGATATTTACAGGTTATATAACTATAGGAACATTTGCATTACATGTTTTAGGAATTGAAAATGCTATGTCAATAACTGTTTCTATAATCAGTGGAACACCTTTAAATTGTTGGTTTATTTTAGGCGTAGGTACCGCTTTAGAAGTTTTTGTTAATTTAATATACACTTTAATTGTTAAATATATACAAAAGAAGAAAGCAACAACAAATTAGTTTTAAAAAATTAGCAATTTTAATTAATTCCTATTTTTAATTATTCAATTGGTTTTCTAAAAAATCTTCCATATACTTGATTCAGTGGGAATTCATTAATAAAACAATCTGGATCGGCTTTTTTGCATATTCTAATAACTACTTTTGCTTCATGTTTTCTAACGGTCATATAAATTAAATATTTCTTGTCTCCACTATATCCACCCTTTCCTTCAATGATAGTACATCCATGAGGAACATTAGCTATAATCGCTTGACTTAAATTTTCGTTTTTAGTGATGATTTCAACACATTCTTTCTTATTAAATACATTTATAGTGTTAACCACCATTGAGTTAAACACCATATAAAATCCTGTATACATAAACATTACAATTGCTAAAGATGGTGTAATCGCTTGCACAGCTCCTTCTATACCTGAAATATCAACATTTGAAGCGTAAATATTTCCTCCAGGAATTGTAGAAATAACACAATAAATAAAAACAACTACAATATTGAAACTTGCAGAATACACACCAATTTGCTTACTCTTTTTCTCTCCGTAATAAAAAGCAAGTATATCTATTCCACCAGTTGTACTATCGATTGAATAAGCTAAACATGCAGCAACACCAGTTGTTAAAGAAGCAAATAATATTCTAGCTATAGGCTGTTCAAAGACAAAATTAGCAACTTGATTAATTAAATCTGTATCTTTAGAGTTAGGTAAAATTAAGCCAAACAAAGATACAAAAACTACATTAATTACAGTATAAATTGAAAACTTTTTACCAATTTTACAGAAAGAAAATATAATAAGAGGAACATTAATTGTAGCGTAAAATATCCAAAATAATATTTCATTATTAGTAGGATTATTTTTAATCCAACTTAATCCACATAATTCAAAAATTTTAACAATTATTTGACTAATACCACTAGCACTACAACTTGATATAGTTAATAAAGTGCTTTTTAAATAGTCAGCAGCATTATCTCCAACTCCTTTAACATAGCAAGGTAATACCGAATAATTTGGTTGAATAAAGCATTTAAACCCAAAAGAAAATATAAGAGCACTTAAAGCAGTAATAATTACATAATATGTATGTTTTAAAATAGATTTTTGTTTTGGATGATCGAATAAGTAATTGACAACTTTTCTTTTACTTCTATCAAATAAATTCATATCAATAATTATATTAATTTAAAATCAAAAAACAATAAATATATTTAAAATATATGTTTTTTCTACTTAGACATATTTTATAAATGAAATGGCATTTATAAACTAACAAAAAAACAATATGCAATATAATTTTCTAATAAAAAAAGACATGATGTAAATCATGCCTATAAAATCAATAATATGGCGGGGAAAAAAGGAGTCGAACCCATATCAACGGTTTTGGAGACCGCTGTTCTGCCATTGAACTATTTCCCCATATAGGCTCAATTGAGCCTATATATTATAAACTTTTTAAAACCTTATTTACAAGACCCATATCGCATTTTCCGTTGTAATTTTGCTTAAAATATTTCATTACAACTGGTACAGATCTATCTTCAAGTGATAGTAAAATAGTTTTAATTTCATCTTCGCTCATCATTTTTGGAAGATATCCATTTATGATATCAATTTGATATTGAATATCTTTTACTTTCTCTTCTCTTCCACAAGATGAATAACTATTTCTTTCTTCTTCTAATTCTTTTAATGTCTTCTTCATTACATTAATCAAATCAGCATCAGTTAATTCAACATTTTTAGCTTTAACTTCATAGCCTAAAACCATATATTTATTAATAACGACACTTAATACTGCTCTTTTATTATCATCATGATTTTTTAAAGCTAATAAATTTTCTTTTTTAATTGTATCAATTAACATATTATCTACCCTCTCCTACAAAAAATAATGCTAATGTTCCAGGTCCTGAATGAGCTCCAATTACTGGTCCAATTTCACTTACAACAAATACTTTTATATCTTTATAAATATCTTCAATCTTCTTTTTTAATAGTAAAGCCTCATCTAAACAATCTCCATGAGATATAAATACAACATCATGATTTGTACATCTTTGTTTAAAATAATCTAAAAGATTAACTATTGAAGCTTTTCTGCCTAGTTTCTTTCCAATAGGTACAAGTCTTCCTTCGGGATCTACATGCAATATTGGTTTTAAATTCAATAATGTTCCTAAAAAAGCTTTTGTTTCAGAAAGTCTTCCCCCTCTTTTTAAAGTCGATAAGTCATCTACAGTAAAATAGTGATTTATATTTCCTTTTAATGATTCAGCATATTCATGTGCGCTCTTTAAATCAAGATTTTCTTCTTTAGCTTTTTTAGCAACCAAATATGTAAATAATCCTTCTCCTAATGAAGCGCATAAACTATCCACAACTTCAATATGATTTTCATTACTTTCTTCTTTTAACATTTCCGAAACTAATTTCATCGAATTATAAGTTCCGCTCAACGCACTGGAAAAAGTTAAACATAAGACATCTTTTTTCTCTTCTAATAAAGGTTTTACATATTTTAAGCAATCTTCGATAGTAACTTGAGATGTGACAGCAACTTCTTTACATCTTAATCTATCATAAAATTCTTTGTTGCTCATCTCAGCTTTTAATGGATCATTACTAAAATTCTCATTTCCAAAACTAAAATGCATTGGTATCACAATAATACCTAATTCTTCTATTAAATCCTTGTTTAAATCGGAACAAGAATCAGTAACAATAACTAATTCATTACTCATTTATATTTTCTCCTTATGTCGTAAATAGTAAAACATAAGTTAGAAATTTACAACGATTTTACTAATATTTCTTAGGGTAAGCTTCAAAGTAGCTTTGTGGATGATTGCAGCATGGACATACAGCTGGAGCATTCTTTCCTACAAAAATATATCCACAATTTCTACATTTCCAAACTGTCTTTGTGTCATCGCTTGTAAAGACTTCACCTTCTTTAACTCTACTCAATAAAGTTTTATATCTTTCTTCGTGATGTTTTTCAACAGAACCAACTAATCTAAATTTAGCAGCAATGTCTTTAAAGCCTTCTTTTTCAGCTGTTTCAGCAAATTCCTTATACATGTCAGTCCATTCATAATTTTCACCATTAGCAGCAGCTAAAAGGTTTTCTTGTGTATTGCCTAATTCACCAAGTTCTTTAAACCACATTTTAGCGTGTTCTTTTTCATTTTCTGCAGTTTCTAAGAATATTGCGCTGATTTCTTCGTATCCTTCCTTTTTAGCAACACTAGCAAAATAAGTATATTTATTTCTTGCTTGTGATTCTCCTGCAAAAGCAGTTTGTAAATTTTTTTCTGTTTGAGTTCCTTTTAAATTTTCTTTCATACTATTCTCCTTCTTTTATCTCTTCTAAATCTTCTCCAGTTGCTCCACATACTGGACAAACGGGATTTTCATCATCACTTTCAAAATCGATTCCACAAAGTAAACATTTGTACTTTTTCATAAATACCTCCTATGTTTTAACATTTGCTTTTTTCTAAGCAATCATTGCATGTACCATAATATACGATACTTTCTTCCTCTACTAAATCACCATATTCATTCATGAATTCATTAAATTCTTTTTCCATATGTAAATCGATAATTGAATGACATTCTTTACAAATAAAATGATCGTGAGGTTTTTTAGATGTAGATTCATAGACATCCTCTTTATATTTAGTAGGGATTCTTCTTATTAAACCTTCATCTTCTAATATAGAAAGATTGCGATAGATTGTACCAACACTAATCGTAGGAAAATCATCTTTGCACTTAGATAAAATATCAGGAATGGTTGAATGTTCCATTTCTTCAATTGCTTTGAGAATTACTTTTCTTTGAATAGTGTTTCTTTCCATATTTACAATAATTCCTTATTAGTAATTATTCTAAATAAGATATATCATAATGTAAAGATTTATTTTATAAAGTGTGGATGATTTCTCCCATTATCTCTTTTTCTTTTTCTAAATTTTTAGAAATATCTGTACCAAAATAATATGCAGCATATAATCCAGGGCCAATATTAACTCCACAACTTGGAAAACATTCAGTAATATGAACAAATTTTGGTTTAATTTCTTTTTCTATTAATTCTTTTAATTTAAATGCTTCTTTTTCTCTATTTGAATGAGCAATTAAAATATATTGTTCGGTAGGATTAATAATAGTTCTTTTTATATATTCTACAGTTGCTTTTAAGGCTTTATTTAAACTTTTAGCTTTAGCAAATACTGTGGTTTGTCCAAATTCATTAATATCTCCAAGTGGTTTAATTCCAATTAAACTTCCCATAAAAGCCTTAGCTGAAGATACTCTTCCTTTACTAGCTAAATAAAATAAATCATCCATGACTCCCATTTGATGAACACTATTTTTATTTTCTTCAATCCGTGATTTTACTTCATCATATGATTTACCAGAATTTTTAAGTTCATAAGCTTTACAAACTAAAATTCCCAAACATAATGAATATCTTAAAGAGTCGATACAACATATTTTTCTAGATGGAAATTCTTCTTTAAGTTCTTTTGTAGCTTCTAATGCAAAATTATATGTTCCACTTAATCCACTTGATAATGAAATAAATATTATATCCATATCCTTATTTAAATATTTTCTAAATGAAGTTTTAAATTCATCGACACTTGCTGGAGAAGTAGTAATTTTATTATTTTTCTTTTTTATAAGTTCATAAAATTCGTGAGATTGAATCCAATCCCAGTTTAACCCAGATTGAATATCCTTTCCATTTTCTAAAAGAATGTGTGCTTTTACATAATCTTCAATTTTAAATTTGCTTCTTAATTCTTCATCTAAATCACATGTTGAATCTGTTAATATAATATAATTATCCATAATTTTTACCTGAGAAAAATTATAACAAAACTATATTTTTAAATAAATATTTAATGAAAGAATTGCATATATTCTTTATAATAAAATCTATATGGAATGGTATTATATTTTACTTATTGTATTAGGATCCTTAATTCTATTAATTTCTCCAATCATCGGAATGTTTATTTACACATTTAAAATTGCTAAAAAAGTATATTATTCTCAACTTGTTAGAGAAACCAAAGATAAGTGGGGAAGAGAATGTAGCGACACAACTAATGAAGAGCAAGTTAGAATGTATAAAGAAGGAATTGAATGGGCAAAAGATAAAGATTTTAAAGAAGTTTCAATTAAAAGTGAAGGCTTTAATTTAGTTGGAGAATATTTAGACAATGGAAGTGATACATGTGTAATTATTATTCCTGGAAGAACAGAATCACTATTATATTCTTATTACTTTTCTATTCCTTATTACAACAATCATTTAAATATTTTAGTTATAGATAATAGATCTCATGGATTGAGTGAAGGTTATTACGATACTTTAGGTATTGATGAATATAAAGATATATTAGCTCGGTCTAAGTTATTAAATGAAAAATATGCAGTAAAACATATAGTTTTACATGGAATTTGTATCGGAGCTGCTACAAGTATTTATGCTAAAGTTAAAGAAGAAAACGATTTAATTGAAGCATTAGTGCTAGATGGACTATATAACAACTTTAAAGAAATATTTAGAAATCATATGATCGCTGATAATAGACCTGTATTCCCGGTTTTAAATGAGGTTATGTTTTTAATTAAAAAATATAGCGAAGTTGATGTAGTTAAAGATGGACCAGAAAATTATATTGATAAAATAAAAATACCAGTATTATTTATGTATAGTAAAGAGGATAAATTTGTATTGCCTTATATGCAAAATATCATCTATTCTAAATGTAAAAGTGAACATAAAAAAATTGTATATTTTCCTAAAGGTGCACACTCTCACATTAGGATAAATAATACAATTAAGTACGATGAAACGATATCTAATTTCTTAAAAGAAAATTTAAATTAAATATTATCGTAAATATAATCAATTACATCGCCTATAGTGATAAATTTTTCTATAGATTGATCGTGTAAAACCACATCAAATTGTTCTTCTATAGCAACGATAATATATAATAATCCTACGCTATTTAAACCTAGTTCCTCTTTTATTTTAGTAGATTGTTTAATTATTGATTCATCTATATCTTTATCAATAATAGCTTTATATATTTCTATGATCTTTTTTAAAATTTCACTTTTTTCCATTTTTAATTGCGTTAGCGTATTCATTCATTTCATTGAATTTACTTTGAATAAATGATGTTAAACTCTCCATTTCTTTTAAACTATATATTTTATTTTTATCAATTTCAATCATTTCACCTATCACTACAATCATCCTTCCTTTACCTTTATTTAAAATTAATAATGGTAATATAGGTGATTTTGTTAATGTAGAAATTAATACTGCACCATTTTTAAATTGTTGTAGATTTTCTTCCTTACCGATTCTTCCTTCAGGAAATATAGTCAATATACCTTTATTATCTAATACCTTTTTACACTCTTTTATAGCTTCAATATCTGCGATATTTCTATTGATTTTAATAACTCCAGCACACTTTAAAAAGTAACTTCTAACAGGATGGTTTTCAAATATTATATTAGCTCCTAAAACATTGATTCTTCTTCTCCAGAATATTCTATAAATTGTAGTAGGATCATATAAAGATGTATGATTTGCACAGATTATAAATGGCCCTTTCTTTTTTAGAATTTTTTTATTTTGGTTATAATAAATTATCTTTGGTCTATTTAATATAGTAAAGAAAGCAAGATTCAATCTTCCAAAATCCCATAAGAAATTTTTTAGAGATATTTTTCTTTCTTTTTTATTTTCTTTTATTTTATACAATTGTTTTTTTAGTCTTTTTATCTCTTTTTTAACTAAATCGTTTATTAATTGTATCTCTTCTTTTGTTGGATTATCACTTTTACAATAATCTTTTAAATATATTTTCTTTCCAATGATAACATTATTTTTTTTAAAGAAACCATAATTTCCTTCGCTATAAACAGGAATTATTGGAGAATTTGATTTTAAAGCTAAATATATATAAGTAGGGGAAAATTCTAATAATTCACCTTTATTTCTTTCTAATTTTCCTTCAGGAAATACTACTAATACTTTATCTTTATTTAGTAATTTTATAGATTCATCTAAAAAACTTAAATCGTAGTTACTTCTATCAACTTTAATTCCTCCGATTAACCACATAAAAAATCTAACAAATTTATTCTTTTTATAGACTACTGTGGAAATTAAACAATGTAACTTTCTAAAAGCAAACATAAAAATGTATAAAATATAATCTGCTAAAGAAATGTGATTACTAACAATAATAGCTCTACCCTTGATTCTTTTAGATTGATTCTTTTTATCTACATAATGTGTTCTATGTAAGAAATAAAATAAATCGCAAGGAGATGCAGTTATAATAAAAAAATAATATAAAAAACTTCTCATAACGATTCTTCAACCTTTTTAATTAAATTTTCTATAGTGTAATTCTCACTAGATTCATTAATTTTTAATTCAATTTGAAATTCTTCATTAATACGACAAATAATTGAAATATAATCTAAACTAGAAGCTCCTAAATCAAAGATTATATTTTGATTAATATTTATATTTTCTTTTGAACAATTTAAAACATCTACAATTATCTCAATAACTGAATTTTTAATTTTGTCATCAAATTCTTTGTTAAATTCTTCTTTTTCAATTAATTCATTAGCCTTAAATAATCTAATTTCACTATTATTTACCATCTCTTTTAAATAAATTCTACTCACTTTGATAGCGTTTTTATTTTTAATTGCATCATATGTAAATAAAATATTTTTAATTTTATATGGGAATGTAACATTATCGTTATATAAATATATAGTAGACATTATCTCATTAATTTTATCTTTGGTAATATATTTAGGTATTTCAATTACTATTGATAATAATTCTTTATTATCATAATTTAATCCTAAGACAGAGAATTCAAATACACCATTAAATCCTAATTGTTTTTCAATTTCATCAGGATTAATATTCTCTCCATCTTCTTGAATCACTAAATCGCTATTTCTTCCTAAGATATAAAAGTCACCTTCATTATCTTTTTTAGCAATATCTCTTGTGTCAAATATTCCGTTAATTTCTTCTTTTTTGTTATTAACAATTATCGCTTTACATGAAGAAGTTGATTTGACATTTAAATTATCATTATTAATAAGATATTCAACATTTTTAAATGGTCTACCTACTGAATTCTTTAATCTTTTATCTATTTTAATATTTAAATCAACACTAGTTATACCAATTTCAGTTGTACCATATCCATTATATAAAGGATATCCTAATAAATTAATCATCCTTAAGGTACTATCTTTTATATATCCACCTCCACTAATTAAAAATTGTACAGAATTACCAAATATTTTTTCATTTATTTCTTTAAACATTTTTCTAGAAATATTCATTCCTTTAATAGGGAAAATCTTTTGAATGTCGTAGCTTACTTTTAATCCTTTATTAAATTTTTTAATAGTTTTCTTATCTCTTTTATTAATTTCTTTATTAATTTCTTTTACTATTGTTTCGTAAAATAAAGGTACTGAAAATATATGAGTTACTTCATGAATTTTAATTGTTTTTATTATGTTCTTAGAATCTAAATTTGGAAGAAATACCATAGTTCTATTAAAGAAACTAAACCATAAATATGTTGCGATCAATCCGAATATATGAGCAAAAGGAATAAAAGCTAATAATTTTAATTCACCATTATAATGCCTTTTAATTAATTTATTTTTCTTCATTATATCTTCACTATTTAATATTTGATTAGATAGTCTTTCTCCATCATAAATACAAATCTTATTTTTTAACGAAGTTGCACTGGTTCCTAAAGCCAATTCATCTGCGAATTCATATGGTTTTCCACTATATTCATCTTTTAATTTTGTAATATCAATCAATTCAAAACCATCAAAATTCTTTTCTTTACCGACATAATAATGAACATTTAAAGTCTTTAAATTATCTATAGTTATTTGCTTAGGATGAAGTTTATTTACTAAATATGGCTTATTGCCACTCATTAAAATTCCCCAAAATCCTATAATCCACTCATAAGAATTATCTAAATCTAAAGCTATATATTCGTCTTTTACACTTTTAAAAAGATTAGAAAAACTTTCGTTAAAAGAAAGAATAGATTTTTTGCATTCACCATAGGTGACTTTAATAATCTCATTGTTTTTAGAATATTCTAATGCGATTCTTTCGTCGTACTCAAAAACAGAATTAAAAATGTCTTCCATTTTTAAATTGCTCTTTTTAAAATTGTTTATTTTATATTCTACAAATAAATCTATACTATCTTTCATAACATTTATTAATTTTATTTAGAAATGGACTCAATATATTTTCCTTTTTCTAAATCGATCAATCTCTCTATCGAATTACTTATTGCACGTGCTCCGCTTTTACCATGAATTTTAATTATTGGTTTTTTAACACCCAGTAATATTGCTCCACCTTCGTTAGAATATTGGAAATTTTCATTAATGTATTTTTCATATTTGTCTCTATTGTTTTCAATGTATGATAAAGAAAAATTCTTAAAAAACATAGCCATAGATTCACTTAACTTTAAAACAATATTTCCGACAACTCCATCACATAAAATGATGTCAGCTTTATCCAAAAACACATCGTTTCCCTCAATATTTCCTACAAAATTTAAATTACTATTTTTTAATAATTCAAATAATTTCTTTAAAGTTGAGCTGCCTTTTTTATCTTCTTTTCCAACATTTAATATAGCAATTCTAGGACTATCAATATTTTTTAACCTTTTAAAAAACTGATTGTTAATTTGGGCAAATTTAAAAAGCATAGATTCGTTACAATCAACATTTGCTCCACAATCTACAAGACAAAATTCTTTTCCAGTAAAACTAATTAATATAGAAGTTAAGCATGGAAATTTAATTTCTTCTATTAAACCTACTTTAAAAATAGATCCAACTAAAACTCCTCCAGTTTGTCCAGCAGTCAATAACCCTATTGTTTCCTCACTATTTTTTAATAAATTTAAAGATTTACCTAAGGAGGTATTAGCCTTTTCTTTTAAAATAAGCATAGGATTTTCACTATCTAAAAGCATTTCGTTACAATCGATGATTTCAAATCTATTTAACTCTAAATTGTATCTTTTAACAGTTTCAATGATAGTATTTTTGTTTCCAACTAAAATATAATTAATATCTGCATATTCATTAATATTTAAAGAAATTCCATATATTAAAGTATTTAAATTAGTTTCACTTGACAAGCAATCAACAATAATCTTCTTCATCTTAATAAATTCCTAAAATATAATCATATATATCTTGTTTACCATCAATAATTCCAATATCAACTAAAGAGTTTTTACTTTCAATATATTCTTTAATTTCTTCTGCAACTTCCATTGACCCTGTTGCACCGACAAAAATAACAACTATCTCCTTGTCTTGGAGATTATCAACATTATTTATTAAATTAAATAAAGCATCTCTTGAGTCGCATGAAGTTGCTGCAATTTTATGATTAATTACAGAAATATAATCATCTTTTTTAATTTCAATATTATTTAATACACAATCTCTAATTGATTTTGTAATTTCTCCTGTAATTAAATTATTAATACCATCACTCATGCTTTCAATTTGCTTTTCAACATCAATATTATTATCAATCATCATTGATAATGAAAAATATCCTTCAGCCACTGATTTAGTTGGGATAATATATATATTACTATTTTTATACATACTTTTTGCTTGTTCAGCAGCTAAAATTATATTTTTATTATTTGGTAAAACAATAATATTATCAGCATTGATGTTTTTAAAAGCTTCAATGAACTCTTCACAACTTGTATTCATTGTTTGACCGCCATTTAAAACTACATCAACATTCATATTTTCAAATGTTTCAATAATTCCATCACCTTGAGCGACTGTGACAAAACCAACATTTTTTCTTATTATGCTTATTTTTTTAGATTTCTTTTTTGAATTAACTTCATTATTTTGGATAGCCATATTTTCCATCTTAAAAGTAATGAATTCTCCATATTTTTGAGCGAATTCAATTACTTTTGATGGAACTTTTGTATGTACGTGAACTTTAACAATATCGCCTTCTTTAAAAGCTACAATCGAGTCTCCTAAAGTTTCATAGTATTTAATAAATTCATCAACACTAACTTCACTAGGAACACACTTCTTATTTAATAATTGAAGAATAAATTCAGTGCAATACCCATAAGTCATCTCACTATCTGCATTAAATAAATTTTTATCAATCTTTATATTAGTTACTTCGCTATTATGTTCATCCATAACACTATTAATGATCTCACCATTAATATAAGCGTTCATTCCTTTAAAAATTTCTAATAAACCAGCTCCTCCGCTATCAACAACACCAGCTTCTTTTAATACGTCCAATTTATTAGGAGTATCTTTTAAAGATATATCCATATTTTTAATTATATCTACTAAAAGAGATGATAAATCATATTGTTTATTGTTATTAATATTTTCTATACCTTCTCTAGCAACTGTTAAAATAGTACCTTCAGTAGGTTTAACAACAGCTTTATAAGCTGTTTCATAACCAGATATAAACGCTTTGATTAATTCTTCTATAGTAGCTTCTTTTTTATTTTTTAAGCCAATTGAAATACCCTTAAAATATTGAGATAAAATAACACCACTATTACCCCTAGCCCCATAAAGCATCCCTTCAGCTAAAATACTACTAGTAACACCTAAATCACTTTTATCTTCTACTTCATTCATTCTTACAATTCCGTTTTGTAAAGTTCTTACCATGTTATTTCCTGTATCTCCATCAGGTACAGGAAAAACATTTAAATCGTTAATTTTTTCTTTCTTTTTTAATAAATAAGAATATCCATTATTTACAAGATTATAAAATAATACACCATCAACATTAGTCATATTAATTATCCTCTTCATCTAATGTTACTTCTTTACCATAACAATAAATTGCTAAAGTGCCTGGACCAGTTGATGCTCCTACAATTGGCCCAATAGGTCCAATATAAAAATTATGTAATCTTGGTTCTAGTTCGATAAGTGTCTTTTTAATTAATTCAGCTTGTTCCACACAATCTGCATGAGCAATATAAATAGTTTGATCAACGTCATCTCCAATACAATCAATTGTTAAATTACAAATTTTAACAATTGCATTTCTTTTACCTTTTTCTTTTTCAAAAGCAAAATTTCTACCCTTAACATCGCTTATAATGATAGGTTTTACTCCAAATAAATTACCAAAGAAAGCTTTACTAGCTTTAACTCTTCCTGCCCTTCTTAAATATTCTAATGAATCAACAGTTGCAAATTGATTAAACTTTAATCTATTTTCATTTAACCAGGCAACTACCTCATCCAATGATTTTCCTTCTTTTTGTAATTCACATGCTTTAATAGCCATACTACCTTGACCAAAGCTCGAAATTAAAGAATCAAAGCAAACAATCTTTCTTCCTGGATATACTGCACTCATTTTTTCTTTAACTAAATTAGCAGCTTGAATAGATGCGCTTAATGCGCCAGAGCAAGAAATATAAAGGATATCGTAGCCTAATTCTAAATATTTTTTAAATACTATCTCGAATTCTAAAGAAGAAACTTGAGTTGTAAAAACTCTTTTTCCACTTCTCATCCAATCATACAATTCTTTAACAGAATACAATTTATAATCTAAATCAGCGTTATATTCTTTATCATCTACATTAATCATCATATGACAATAATCGATATCATACTTCTCTCTTATATCAAATGATAAATCGCTTGTTGAATCAACAATTATTTTAAACATAATAAATTCCTCCATTGATTATTTGCTCTTTTTACCAATATTAGAAATACTCTTTGGTAAAAAGATAGTACAAATAAAACAAATTAATAAGCTAGCTGCTACAAATATCGGCATAAAATTAGAAAGATTTCCTTTTTTTAAATTCACCCATACGATTCCAGTGGAAATGCCAACACTTATTCCACTAACCAATCCTTGTACAGCGAAATACATCGCTGAATGAGAAACGCCTGTTTCAGCAGTTTCATCGGCAGCCAATTGACTAGGGATAACATAAGTTGCACTAAAGAAAGAGCCAATTCCAAATGAAGAGACAACGCCTCCAATAATAGCAACTATTAGTCTTATAGTTTCATCACTTATATATTGATCAAAAAACATGATCAATATACCAATCATAAACGCAATTAAACTATATTGAAATCCAAATTTAAACCCTGTTTTAGATACTATTTTATTAAATAAAATCATTGTAAATGGTACTAAAACAAAAGCTGACCCACTAACATATGTTAGTTTTATACTCTTCATATTTAATATTCCTGAAAAATAAACATTCATCCCAGTAAGGAACATTTGAACACCAAATTGCATAAAGAATAAAACAAGCATCCACATTAAAAATGACTTATTTTTAATGGTTAAAACAATCGATTTACCTAAATTTACTTGTTCTTCATTATTAATTAATTCATCTTTAGTATCTTCACCATCTAATTTTCTTTTTTCAATATCACATAATCTATTAGATTTCTCTTTCATTATTAAAATCGGAATAAGCATAGTTAATGCTAGAGGCATAAATATTAAAGCAATTACTCTAATATTTAAATAACCTACTAAAACAGGTATTAAAGCAAAACCTAATATAAAATAAATAATATCAAAAACGGATTTAACATTTGATATATACATTCTATCTTTATCGGTTTTAGATATTTCAGCAAATGTAGCATAATATGTCCCCATAACAAGCGTATAAGATATATAATACAAACATAAAACAACACCATAAAATATAGTATTTAATAAATCATTTTCTATATCTCTAGGTATCATGATGAATAATCCATAAAAAGCTAATACGCTAATTAGCCCAACAATTAATGATGGCCTTCTTCTACCGATTCTAGTTCTTAAATTATCGGTTATTCCAGCTACAGGTATATCGATAACTCCATCAATTATCTTTGCTATTAAAATAAAAATGGACCATATAGAAGCGATGACTAAGTCTTTACTTGCATATGTCCAATTGTTTAAATTTTCTTTAAAACCAGATGTTAAAAGAGCATCGCACAAGTATGAACCAACAACAACATTTAATAAATTAACTCCGAATCCACCAATAGCGTAGAAAAAAAGAATTTTTCTGCTTGAAATTTTATTCATAACATTAAAATTTTAAAACTTTCACGTGTTTTTTTCAACTATACACAAATTTATCAAAAACATATGTTAATTTTTGAAATATCTTTACGTCTTGATAATAAAAGGAGAAAAATAAAATGAACATTAAAAAAAGAAAAATTTCAATAGCAATTACTGCATCATTATCAGCAGTATTATTAATTGGTGGAACAATCGCTTTAGCATCTTGTTTTACTAATAAACCAACTGAAGAAAACGACGATTCACCAATTAAAATTGAAACAAACAACGTTTTAGCAAAAAAGGTTAGTGATACTGAATATCAATTAATTGCGACAGTTTATCCAGGATACAATTTCAATAAATCTGTCAAATGGGACTTATCGTTTAAAGATCCATCTTCAGAATGGGCAAAAGGTAAGCAGATTGCTGATTACATTACTTTAAATGTCGATGCTACAGATTGTACAATTGCAAACGTCGTTTTAAAAAAAGCGTTTGGAGAGCAAATTATAATCACATGTTCTTCGGTTAATTATCCAGATATTAAAGCCAGTTGTACAATTGATTATGAAAAGAAAATTGAGGATATTAACTTCTATTTAAATAATGATAAAAATGCAAGCAATCCATATATTAAAGAAGGAGATAAAATTAAATCTGATTATGAAATAACCTATTCTTCAGTATTTTCTTTAGATAAAGAATATTCAGATATTAAAGTCACTACTGATGTATATCTAGAAGATCAAGAGCCAGGAGTTTATATTACAAAATATGATGCTTCAGGAAAAACAATTAACTATAAAACAGTATTAAATTATTTAACTTCAATTTTAAATAATGAATCAACATTCAGTACAACTGCATTAATGAATCGAATTAAAAACGACGTTGACGCGGATATTTTTCTTGGAAACGAAAATATCGAAGAAAAAGAGCTTTATGTTGCTCACTTAAAAAATCAAGGGTTCGTATTTAGAGGGCAGCTTTATGATGGAACTAAAAAAGTAAAAGAATCAACAAAAACATATAAACTTAAATTAAAAGATGTAACTAGTCTTTCTTTAAGTGAAAATATAATCATATTTTGAAAAAGTACAACAATATAATTTTATTTATTCTTTTATCATTTGTTTCTGTCTCAATTATTTCTTCCATATTCTTAGTAAGATATTATTTAGAAATTGATAATAAAAAGAATGAACAAGTAATAACAAACATTAAAGATGATTATATTTGCTCAAATACAATTTATAATGTTTCGTTAATATATAGAAGCAAAAAAGAAGCTATTGAATACTATTCATTTTCAATAGCTTCATCAAGTAAATATAAAATTAAAAACTTTGAGTACAAATTAACTGATATCAATTATAAAAAATATATAAAAACAAATATTATTGACAATAACTTTAGTTTCAATTTTATATTAAGCGAACTAGATATTTATAAAATTGAGATTTTAAACGATGGATCTTTAATTAATAAATCAATTTTCAACCTAACAATAATATCTAAACACATAAGATATACCTTAGATTTTAAAATAAATACCGAAAAAACTAGTTTTAATTTTTAAAAAAATGGTAGAACTAAGTCTACCATTTTCTATAAAATTCTATTACTTATAAACTAAAATTGATATTTTTTAAAAGCTTTTAATCCTAAGAATTGAGCTTCATCACCTAATTCATCTTCAATTCTTAATAATTGATTATATTTAGCCATTCTGTCAGTTCTTGATGCTGAACCAGTCTTAATTTGTCCTGCATTTACAGCAACTGATAAATCAGCGATTGTAGTATCTTCAGTCTCACCACTTCTATGAGAAACCATGCATGTATAACCATTTGTTTGAGCTAATCTAATTGCATCTAAAGTTTCAGTTAAAGTACCGATTTGGTTAACTTTAATTAAGATTGAATTAGCAACGTGGTTCATGATACCTTTCTTTAAGAATTCGACGTTAGTAACAAATAAATCATCACCAACTAATTGAATCTTATCGCCAAGTTCTTTAGTTAATTCTTTCCAACCTTCCCAATCGCTTTCTGCTAAGCCATCTTCGATTGTGATAATTGGATATTGTTCGCACATTTCTTTATACCATGCGATTAATTCAGCACTTGTCTTTTCGCCTTGTCCTGATTTAACTAAAGTATATTTCTTTGTTTCTGGATCATAGAATTCACTACTTGCAACATCCATTCCTAAGAAAATTTGTTCACCTGGTTTATATCCAGCTTTCTTAATAGCTTCCATGATTAATTCTAAAGGTTCTGTATTTCCTTCTTTACAACTTGGAGCAAAGCCACCTTCATCACCAACACCAGTTTCATATCCTTTTGCTTTTAAAACACTCTTTAATGCGTGGAATGTTTCAACGCCAGCTCTTAAAGCTTCGTGGAATGTTTCAAAACCAGCTGGAATGATAAAGAACTCTTGGAAGTCAACTGTACTATCAGCATGAGCACCGCCATTGACAACGTTCATCATAGGTGTAGGTAAAACTTTTGCGTTAACTCCGCCTAAATATTTATAAAGTGGCATATCTAAAAAGTTAGCAGCAGCTCTAGCAACAGCTAAAGAAACACCTAACATAGCATTAGCACCTAAATTTTTCTTAAAAGGTGTACCATCTAATTTTAATAATGCGTTATCAATTCCGACTTGATCATCAGCATACATTCCGACAATAGCTGGAGCGATAACTTCATTAACGTTTTGAACTGCTTTTAAAACGCCTTTTCCACCAAATCTTGTTTTATCACCATCTCTAAGTTCAAGTGCTTCGTTTTCACCTGTTGAAGCTCCACTTGGTACAATAGCTCTTCCTACTGTTCCATCAGTTAATGTTACTTCTACTTCGACGGTTGGATTTCCTCTTGAATCTAATACTTCACGAGCATAAACATCTAAAATTTCCATAATTTAAAATTCTCCTTTATGACGATTAAATTATAATAAATTTTACTTTATAAGTTAAGAAAAACTATAAATTATTATCTACAATTTTGTATACAAGAATAATAATTTAAATTAACTTACTTTAATTCAGTATTTTTTTATTCTTCAATAGTAATATAGATTTGTTTATTAACATGGTACCCACCGTCTTCACTAGAATCATCAAACATAACAACTTTATATTCACCTGCAGGTAAATCAACCAATTCTGGTCTTAAATAATTTCCACTTTGCCCTGTTTGTTCTTTGATGTTATAAGTTCCTCCAGATACATGATTCGAATCAATGACATAATACCAATAAATAGAAGCTACACCATTATCCTCGCCTGGATTTACTACATCATTTTTTAAATAAATTCCGACCCAATAATTTTTCTTACCATAAGCAGTAATTAAAATATCTTCACCAACTTTATATACTTCTTTATTCGTTGATAATTCGTTTTTAATTAACGAAAGGACAGCGTATCTTCTTTCTATTTCAATTCCATCTTTCTCAAAAATAGCTACAGCATTAGTTTTTCCAAATTCATTAAGAGTATTATTTAAATATCTAACAGTTATTCCATCAGGAAGATTACCATCGATGGTTAAACTTTCTTCTTTTCCAGAATAATTTACTTCTTTATCCTCAAATTTTATATTTGATATATCGTTATCATCCAACTTTTCACTCTTTGATACATTTATATAAATTACATCATTAGGATCATAATTATATCCACTATCTTTAAAATATATAATTTTATAACTTCCTCCAGTTATTCCGCCTTGTAAATTATCAATGCCTTCTTGAATAACTTTAGTTCTTATATATTTATCATCATTATAGTTGATGGAGTACCAATATTTTGAAGGATCAGTAGACACTTCAGCATCACTTTTGTAAATTCCAATCCAAGCAGAATTCGTTCCGCTTCCAATACTATAATTGTTATCACATTTTGATGTAGTAACAAAAATATTCTCATTCTTTTTATAATTATTCTTATTTGTAACAAAATGTTTAACACTAATATTTGCAATTCTTTTACCAACTACTTCACCATCTTTTTTAAATGTAGCTGTTGCTTTTAAACTTCCAAAATCACTTATTTCGTTATTTTCATATTCTACAGTGATTCCTTCATTTAATATTCCTTTAATCTCTTTTCTATGTGTAGTTCCATCATATAAATAATTTTCGTCATCAAAAGAGATATTTCCTAAATCAACTTTATCTTCATAATCTAAATTTTCATCACATTTTGATGTATCGGGAGTTGCCTTTGTCCAATCAAAATTTGAAAAATCATAATCAGTACCAAAAATATTGAGCATCTCTTGATATGACTTTACTGTTCCTTTTGCATGATAGACTTTATCATTATCATAATAGGATAAATAATTTAAATATTTATTAGCAACTTTTTCGCTATATTGTGTATCAATATATTTCCATAGATTATATGCTTCTTTTTTATCACCATAAATATCCAATATACCAAAATTAGCATAAGCACTAGCCTCAATTTCATGATCGACACATCTATAATAAGAAAAACCACAAACCGATTCTAATTGTGAAACTTTATAGTAAGCTAAAGCAATACATGCAGCCTGTATTTTCCTTAATTCGTTAATGTTGCTTCCAGGTTGTTCACAACTAGAAACACCACTTTCAGTTAAATATACAGGTCTTAAAGAACCATTAACTTTTAAGTTGTCTTGATGAAGATAAATATCTAAAACTTCTAAATTTGAGAAAGTAATCATAGCTGTTGCTTGGTGGTCTTCAGTGTTCGTTGGATATTGATTCATTCCGATTGTTTTTCCGCCCTTTGTAGATGTGATATCGTCTCCACCATACCAAGTATCAATTTCGTAAACATTGCTTAAAGGTAAACTTCTACCATATGAATGTGGAGCTAATCCCCAATTATAATCACCTTGTAATTTACTTCTTTTATTTAACCATTCAACTAAATCTAAAGGTGCATAGCCTTGTACTTCGTTTAATAAACCATTCTTTTCAGTTTTACCCCAATTATGAGTGATCGGCATACAAACAGTAGTTGAATTACAATATTTTTTTGATGCTAAATTCGCAATTCTAAGTAATCTAGAATATTCTTCCATATAGACATCTATCGGACTTTGTTTATCGCTTATTCTATTATAAGATTGAGGGAAATCAATCTCATTTCCAATTACATAATTACTAATATATCCGTTTTCAAAATTATAAATAGAATGTCTATAATTAAGAAATTCAATACATGCAATAAAATAGTCAAATCCATACTTATTTGATGTGTTTTGTCCCATTAAAGATGTACCTTCAGCCGCATAAGGCATATAAGTCAATTTAGAAGGGAATTTCTCTCCATTTGTATTTACACTGCACACTAATCCTAGTGTAATATTTGCTCCTAATTTATAAAAATTTCTTGTTTGCCTTTCTAAATCATCGACTTTTTCTTTATCAAAATAATATGTGTTTCCATTTGCAATAAATGAATAAACTTTGCTTTCATCTGGATGATCAATCTCTATAGCTCTATCCCCTTCAAAAACTTCATTTGGATAAATAAAACCATTTATATCTAGATTTAATACAGTATAAGAGCAATTTAAATCTTTAAATGATTCATAATCTTCACCAAACAAGCCTTTCTTCGATTTTATATTTAAAACTGGCTTAGAATTCACTAGTGGATCAACTTCAGTTACAAATACAGATCCTCTAATAATCTTGTTATTTCTTACAACATAAAATTTAGAATATAAATTATCGTAACCATCACTATCAAATCTATTTAATTCGATAGTTTGATTTGAACCTAACGTGTAATCTCCAACTTTATATTTTTCATTAAATTCAACGAAGCTTTCACTTAATCCTGTAAAAAATTTATCTTCATCTTTTTCTTCTTGGAAATACTCATAACCTTTTAACATATAAACTTCTGTTGAATCATTACCAACTAATTCTTCATCACTATTTAAATTTAATACAATTTTATTAGATTTTGCTGATGCAGTTAATTTGATATATTGTTGGGTTTTTTCTAATTCTAGTAAATCAATTTTGGAATCTTTCCAATTGTCATTACAACTCTCTAAACATAAAGATGTAGAACCAATAACCAAACTTAAAAATAATAAACTTTTAATATGTTTTTTCATAAATATCTCCCTATAAATTAATCTTATAGCATGCACTTGGAATATATTTTTTATTTACAAAATCTCTTCCAAGAACATAAATACAATCATAATAGACTTTTATATAATATCCTTGACTACCTTTAAAATATTCGCCTGTAGGAACATAGTAACTATTCCGTAAATATGCAACAGAAGCAGTATTAAATATATTTGGTAAAAAGTTGTCTTTTTTATAATGATTTTTTTCACTATTCATATCCCAATGGCTATGACCATTAAAGAAAAATATTTGTTTATATTTTTCAATTATATTTCTTAAAGCAGAGTCTTGAGTAACACCGTTCCGTCCTTGACCTTGTAAGCTTCCAGCTATAGTGTTATATAAAGATTGATGTAAATACACAAAGACCGGTTTATTAGGATCTTTAGCGTTTTCTTCTTTCATAATATTATCAAACCAATTTAATTGCCTCTCACTTATATAAGCATC
This sequence comes from Lachnospiraceae bacterium, assembly GCA_963661135.1. Classification (GTDB taxonomy): domain Bacteria; phylum Bacillota_I; class Bacilli_A; order RFN20; family CAG-826; genus Onthovivens. The sequence continues at coordinate 49,437 of CAVKZO010000001.1, forward strand.
AACACTACTATCACTATTTTCACTTCCCAAAAATATATGAGTATATCCACCTATTTCAACTTTATAATATACTGAATCTTGCTTTGAATATTTATAGAAATAATCTACTTGTTTATCGTATGTTCCACCATATAAATCATGGTTTCCTAAAGAATAATAAATATTACTAATTACTGATGAGCTAGATAATAAAGAGTTTGCTTCTTCCCGTTCTCTTTCACTTCCTGAATTAGCAATATCTCCAACAACTATTGTATCGGTGCTTTTACCTTCGTTCACTACTTCAAAATCTTTTAACATTTTTTTAAGATGTTCAGTATGTAAAATTTTAGCATCGCTTGAAGCTAAATGTGAATCTTCTAAAGCGATATGGATATCACTAATTATTTCAAAATTAAAAGATCCCCCCTCTTCAGCGTTTTTTAATGAATTTAATGTTAAATTTGGTAAGTTAAATTCTTTATAACTCGCGCTCATTCCAACGCTATTTTTTGAATATACAACTAATTTTGTAGCATCACTAGGAATTATCGAATCATCTTCTAATTTAATAGTACAAGGATTTGTATATACTTTTTCAGTTCTTAAACTTGTATAGTCTTCCAATATTCCCTTTTCGTTTGCCCAATACATTACAACTTCATTAACAGGAATATCATCAAATGTTAATTCAATAGTTCCGTTCGATGTACCACTAGTTAAATCATCAAGCACATAATTAACACTCGTTGGAGCATTAGGTAGAGTAACCTTATCATCTAAAACCTCAAAAGTGTATGTATCTAAAACATATTTAGAATAATCTTTCTTTTCCATAGAATCATTAGAAAATAATACTGCTTTATATTTAAAACTAGGCATATTTTTAACAACATCTCTACTTGAATTATATGTTAATGATTTCGTTACATTATAGTAATTATCGCTCACAAATCCATTCTTATTTACATAATACCATCTAATGGAATCAACTTTATTTATATCATCACTTTCTCTATATATACCAACCCAAGAATTACTATCTCCTTTAGCTTTAATGTATATATCTTCAAATTTTTTATATTGTGTTTTGTTTGTAATAACTAATCCTTTACTTTCACTAGTGCAACTAAAAATACCTAATAAAATAGGCGTAATTAAAAATGTTTTTAATAAATTCTTTTTCTTCATACTAATATAGACGATTTTAATAAGCTTTTTTATTTATTTTTTAAACTAAATTCACAACCGCAATAGTTTTGTCTATAGACGTTATATTTTTTAGACAAAGCGATTCCTATATCTTGTCCACCATCCCTTTTAAAATCGCATTGAATATAATAAACATTTTGAAATTCATTTTCAATTTTTCTTCCTAACTCATTAATAAAAATACTATTTTTATTTCTTGAGATGCTCATTACTGTTGTCACATAGTTAAAATTATTCTCTTTTGCATATTCAAAAAGTCTTCTAATTCTTTTTTCAATACAAATTTCACAACGTTTTCCGCCTTCTTTTTCATCTTTATAATTAATCAAGTCTTTAATAAATGATGAATGATCATAAAAATCTTCTATAACACTAATATGAGTATTTAAATCTTTTTCGATATTGCTTACATATTCTTTTAATGTATTCAATCTTTTTAAATATTCTTCTTTAGGAGCGATGTTAGAGTTAGAAAATAGTATTGTTATATCAAATAAATCGGTCAAAAAAACTAAAGGGTAACAAGAACATGCTCCACAGCAAACATGAAGCAATAATTTCGGTTTTTCACCTTTCTTTTTAATATTTTTATATTCTATAAAGAATTCTTTATAGTAATCAGATTTTTTTGGAATCATATATAAACATCGCATCTCCAAAACTAAAGAAATGATATTTTTCTTCAACAGCATGCTTATATACATCTAGTGTAAATTCTCTTCCCATGAATGCACTTACAAGCATTATCAATGTTGATTTTGGTAAATGAAAATTAGTAATTAAGCAATCAATTGCTTTATATTCATATCCTGGACTAATAAAAATATTTGTTGATGACTTTTCAGCTTTAAAACAATTAAATTTAGTAAAATTAGCTTCTAAAGTTCTTACGCAAGTTGTACCGACTGCAACGATTCTTCTTCCTTCTTTCTTTGCTAAGTTTAATTTTTCTGCAACTTCTTCTTTTATTTCGTATTCTTCACTATGCATTACGTGATCATTTGTATCTTTAACTTTTACAGGTCTAAAAGTTCCTAGTCCAATAGTTAAAGTAACATCTAATATTTCAACACCTTTTTCTTTTAATTTATCTAATAATTCATTAGTAAAATGAAATCCTGCAGTAGGAGCTGCAGCACTTCCTTCATTTTTAGCATACACTGTTTGATATTTATTATTATCATCAACTTCTTTATGAATATAGGGTGGTAAAGGTAAAATTCCTATTTTATCTAATTCTTCTAAAAAGATGCCTTTATATTTAAATTTTAATAATCTAATACCTTCATCTTTTACCCCAACACACTTAGCTACTAAAATATCATCTTTAAAGTGCAATACCGAATCTAATTTAATCGCTTTAGCATTTCCACATAAGCATTCCCATGTATCATCACCTAAATCTTTTAATAATAAAACTTCAACGTGAGCGTTTGTTACTTCTTTAGTTGCAAAAAGTCTAGCAGGAATAACTTTTGTGTTATTTCTTACTAAAACATCTCCTTTTTTAAAATAGTTTATAATGTCATAAAAATAAGAATCTTTATAAGTATTTGTTCCTTTATCAACTAGTAACAATCTGCATTCATCTCTTACTTTACTAGGTTCTTGTGCAATTAATTCTTCTGGTAAATAATAATCAAATAATTCAATATCCATATTAAAAGCCTCTTTTATCTCCATATTTTTTTAATACTTCATCTTTATATTCATTAAATCTATCTTCTTTGATTGCTTGTCTAGCTCCTTCAACGATAGAAATTAAAAATCTAGTATTGTGAATAGACATTAAGTGAGCTCCTAAAGCTTCTCCACTAACATATAAATGTCTCAAATATGCTTTAGTATAATTTTTACAAGTGTAGCAATCGCACTCATCATCGAGAGTTGCAAAATCTTCTTTATACATTTCTTTACGAATATTTACTCTTCCATGATGTGTCATCAATGTTCCATGTCTAGCAATTCTAGTTGGTAAAACACAATCCATCATATCGATTCCTTTGCCGATCCCTTCTAATATATAATCCAAACTTCCTACACCCATCAAATATCTTGGTTTATCATCAGGCAAATATTTAATAGCGTAATCAATCATTCTAAAACATACTTCTTTAGGTTCTCCGATGCTAGTTCCACCTATTGAATACCCATCAAAATCCATTTTAACCAATTCTTCTGCACAATATTTTCTTAATTCTTCAAAATCTCCACCTTGCACGATCCCAAATAGCGCTTGATCTTCTCTTTTATGAGCTTCTTTTCCTCTTTTAGCCCAACGAATCGTTCTTTCTGTAGAGTCTTTAGTGTAATTATATGTTGCAGGATAAGGGATACATTCATCAAAAGACATAATAATATCGGCACCAATTTTCTCTTCGATACCAATAACTATTTCAGGGGAAAAGAATATCTTATCCCCATTTAAATGAGATTTGAATGTTACACCTTCTTCTTTTATATCCCTATTTTCTGCTAAAGAAAAGACTTGGAAACCACCGCTATCTGTAAGCATTGGACCTTTGTAATTCATAAATTTTTGAACTCCACCAGCTTTACTAACGATATCTTCTCCAGGTCTTAAATGTAAGTGATATGTATTAGCTAAAATAACACCAGCTCCACATTTTTTAATTTCTTCTGGTGTCATTGTTTTAACTGTTGCTAATGTTCCGACAGGCATAAACATTGGAACTTCACAATCTCCATGAGGTGTATGCAATATCCCATATCTTGCTTTTGAATTTTTATCAACGTGCAATATTTCTAAATAAAAATCTTTACTCATGTTTTTAATTATATCACTTTCTTATAGTTATCTAAAACTTAAAATCCATAGATGTATTTGCATCAATTAGACTATAAAATCCCTTATATTTTTTTGCTAGAAGCGTAAATAAAGGATAACCAACACATACAATACAAATAAACTCACCTAAAAATGTCCAACCGAATGTAATCATAAAAGCTGTAAATGTCATACCAGCTTGAACATCACATAAATACACAATTAACGGGACTATAAGAGCATTCACAATACAAGGCATAAATGCAGATAATAATAAATTTTTAATGGTTTTACTAACCAAAACAATTAACAAGCAACCAATCAATGTTCCTAAAGTACCAAAAACCATATCAAATACCCCATATTGGCTCATTATGTTACTTAATAAACAACCTAATGTTAAACCAATTGTATATAAAGGATTAAAGAATACTAAAAGATTAAGCAATTCACTAAATCTTAATTGCAAACTTCCTCCATTATAACTTAATGGACCACACAATATAGTTATAACAGCATATAAAGCTGCTATTAACGCATTAGTCACAATACATTTTACGGTTAAGTTCTTCTTAAACCATAAAGAAACGGATGAACCTTTTTTGTTAGATTCGTTCATAAAAATACCCCCTTGTTAAATTTTACGAGTGGTTAGTCAATGGGAAAGACACTCGAGTCGATATTAATTATAAAGAAAATAACGTTATATTCAAGATTAATTAGTTTAACTTACGTGTAAAGACATAAAAATATTCATTATTATAATAATTCATTTTAGCTCTTAACTCCTTCCAAAAAGTTAAATCGCAAAAGAAGAAATATAAAAACCAAAAAGGAACAAGAATACACAAAAAATAATACGGAATCCCAACTATTTTATAATTACAATCATCTAATAATTCAATTCGATATGCAAAAATTGCATTAAAAATATTACCAATTTCTAATAAATAAAAACCACTTAAAATTAAAATTGTTAATGCTCTATTTTTAAATATTTTATATTTACAGTCATAAGCCAAGAAAACAATAGATACAACAACCATTAAAAACATAAAAAAATAAGATAAACAATCAAATGATAAGATAATCGGATTTTTAAAAGTAATACCAAATATTGAAATCCACAAACCACCTAAAGCAGAAAATATGAATAAATTAAATGTGTAAACAAACAATTTTTGATAAATTTTAACATCTGTAATTTTATCAATATTATCTATTGAAATAAAACTATAACGAATTTCTTTTTTATTCTTATTCATAAAATCACGACGAAATGTCTTACTTTTTTATTTTACTTTCCTATTAAAATCATCCAAAGGACTTTTATAGAAATTTTTTGGATTATATCTAGAAATACATACCAATACAGATTTTGAAGTAAAACAAAGCCAAAAAAACCAAAAAGGAACAATCAAAAACAAGAAATACTTAGCATCACCAGTAACTTTAGAATAACCAGTTTCTGCATCATAAAAAACTTCTAAAGTAAAAACTGAGTTTAAAATACCAGCAATTATTATTAAATAGTATGGAATTAAAAATAAATAAGAAAATATGTGTCTTTTAAACAACTTATATATATTCATATTTAAGATAAATAACACTACAAACAATCATCAAAGCAAAAAATATAAGAGACCAAAAATTAAATGCTATCGACATCGGATCCTCAAAAGTAATACCATTCGTGTTAATAGGAATAATTGCTAATAATGATAAAATATTCAACGAAAATATCGTGCAAAAAAAGTGATCATATATTTTTATTTCAGGTAGTTCTTTAACATTTTTAACATTTAAAATTTTATTATAGAATTCTTGTTTCATATTATAACAATTTACCTTTAACAAATTTCGGATTAAATATAGGATATATTTCCCATCCATAAACAAAACCCATTTCTAGATAACCAAACACAAAAATAATAGCTAAAACTACAATTATTGCTACACCAATTAATATTAAGATGCTCCCTATAATTATAGATATCACATCATGGGATGCAAATACGGCTACAAATGTACTCCGAATACTTGAAAATATTCCAGCAATTGACATAATAGTTGACGATATCGCTGATAAATCAATCGTAGATAATTTAGTTAACTCAACTAGATTATTATAAATTGTTTTAAGAGGACTAGAAATACCTGAAGCATTATTTCTTATTTGTGATGTTCCCCAATTTGCTATTAAATTATAAAACGAAATACAAAGTTCTTTAGAACATTTTAAGCCTATAAAGGCATACAAATTTAGATAATTATTAGTAGAATATTTTATATTTGATTCATTAACAGTCCTAATCGGAAATTCTATACTTTCGACATTTCCATAAGGATTTTCATATTTATAAAATCCACTATTAATATATTTAGTATTTTTAACAGGAAAACTTTCACTCTCGCTATAAATTTCATTATTTGAATTAAAATCATATGATAAATCATCCAATTTTTTTAAATTGTTTTTATAATTTGCTACTAGAGTATTTGTACACTCTTTGAATTCAAATTGATCAAAATCATCAACTTCATGATAATTAATATCAGTAGAAATTTCATTTTTAATCGATGTTATTTCTTCATTATTTAAATCATCTTCATTATATTTTAACAATTTTTGCTCGATTACTGAAAAGCTTTCATTTAATGTTAAATCATTATTTAAGTTTAGAACATCAACTGAAGCAAATAGACATTCAATACTTTTTTCTTTATAAGCCTTAAATTTATTAGCTTCTGTTAATATTTGGCAATTACCTAAAGTAAGTGCACCTGTTAATACTAACAAACTTAATATAACTTAATAATCTCCTTTTATTTATTATTAATCTTATTACAAAATTGTAAAGAAAAAGATGCATCAAATGCATCTTTTAAGATTGATTTAAATAGAATTAATGGAATCTAGCATATTCATCTTTAATCTTTTCATGAGATTCATGAGATTTGATGACATCTGCAAGCATTTCAGCAATTGATACTATTTTAATCTTTTTAGAATCTTTAAATTCTGGGTGATTGATTGTATCAGTGACACAACATTCTGTTACATAATCAGCTGTAGCAAATTTTTCTAAAGCATTTCCGTTAAATAAAGCGTGAGAAGCACAAATATAAATCTCTTTAGCACCTCTATCATGTAAAGCCTTAGCACCAGCTAAAATAGTTCCACCAGTATCGATCATATCATCGACCATAATACAGATTCTTCCATCGATATCACCGACAATATTTGTAATTTCAGCTACGTTTGGTCTTGGTCTTCTTTTATCAATAACAACAATATTTGTATTAGGAATAAAGTTAGATAAATCTCTAGCTCTATACATAGCACCATGATCTGGAGCTACGATTGCAATTTTATCATTTGCATATTTTGGATCCTGAAATTTTTTATTTAAATATTTAGCAAATAAATAACTTGGTGAACAATTATCAACAGGAATTCCAAAAAATCCTTGAATTTGAGGTGTATGTAATTCACAAGTAATTACTCTTTTTACACCAGCATTTGTAAATAAATCAGCGACCATTCTAGCGCTAATTGGCTCATTAATATGAGCGATTCTATCTTGTCTAGCATATCCAAAATAAGGAATGATGAGAGTAACCTCTCTACAATTCGCTCTTCTAACAGCGTCAACAAAAATCAATGTTTCCATTATTCTATCATTAACTGGTTTACAAGTTGATTGAATAATATAAACTTTCTTTCCCCTAACATCACATGTAATATCAGGTGTTGCTAAGCATTCTCCATCGGCAAAATTCTTTACGATACTTTTACTTCTTTCAATACCAATCAATGAACAGACTTTATCAGTAAGTTCCACATTAGATGAGAGAGCAAAAACAAGAATATCTTTAATCATAATTTCCCCCTTTGATAATTTATTTTAACCCTAAAATTAAGGATTATTTACATTAATGGAAAATAAAAGCCCAGCAAAACTAGGCTTTTTATCTTTATAAAAACTATTTACCGCTTCTATATTTTTTATTGAAACGATCAACTCTACCATCACTTTGAACAAATCTTTGTTTACCTGTGTAAAATGGATGGCAATTACTACATGTATCAACTCTTATTTCTTTAAGTGTTGATTCGGTTTCAAATGTATTTCCGCAAGAAACACATGTAACCTTACATTTGTGATAATCTGGATGAATTCCTTTTTTCATAATTTACTCCTTCCGCCTAAGATCTAAAAAATAATCTTAAGAAAGCTTACGTGCGTATAATTTTAACAATAATAATAACTATTTTCAACAATAAATATAATTACTTATGATATTTTTCGTATACTCTTTTATAATACTCTGACCATAACTTTTTAACATTCTCTTTACTATAAAAATTTGCTATGTCTTTAGAGTAACCTACAATTTGATTATAAAATTCTTTATCATCTTTTAATTTATGCAATAACCTTTGAAAATCCTCATTATTTTCACCAGTTAAATAAGGTGATAAAAATATATCTTTATATAAATCTAAATTTCTAACCAAAAATGGAACTTCGCAATTTACACATTCAAGTAAAGTCATAGGCATTAATTCTTGATATGATGGTAAGAACAAAACATCACATGCATTATATAAATCATTCATCTTTTCTCTATCAATAATACCTAAGAACTTTAAATTTTTAGGTGGGTTTTCCATCAATTTTTTAATTTCTTCATATCCTGCAGTCATCTTTTTAAAAGTAAATCCACCAGCCCAAACAAATTTTAGATCAGGATTATTTTCAGCAATCTTACAAAAATCGATAATTCCTTTTCTTGTTTGAGTTTGTCCTACTCCTAAAACAACAAAATCATTTTTATCAAAGCCATATGATTTTCTAACTTCGTTTCTTTTTTCATCATCTAACTTAAAAAATCTTTCATTAGATACAAAGTTTGGAATATATGTAATCCTATCTTCTTTTAAGCCTATATTTAACAAGTCTTTTTTAAAATAAGGATTAACAACTACTACTTCATCAGCTTTTTTATAAAATTTAATTACATAATTTCTATAAATATTGAAAATAAATTTTGGCATCTTTAATGATCCGTCGTCAAACTCAGGAATAAAGTGAACATAACATACATCTATCGCTTTTTTATTCATCTTGAAATAATGAGGAACATTAACTGTATGAATATGTCTTATATCGTATTTATTTTTATGTTTTCCATTTACTGAAACTTCAAAATCAGGAATGCTTTTTACTAATTCAATTTGTTCGATTGCAGCACTTCCAACACCTTGTCCTTTAAATTCTAATCCTTTAACATACATGTTTATTTTTAATTTTTTATCCATAACCATTACCTTCTTCATTAATTTTACTTTAAAAATGACAAAAATTATAGATGTATTATAATATTCATTTAGGAGGCTTAAAATATGATAAGTAAAAAATTAGCAGTTGAATTGATTAATGAAGCTACTGAAACTGGCGCAGATTTTGCTGAAATTTTCTACGAAGACACCTATACAAAAAGTTTTTCTTTTGAACAACAAGAATTACAAAACATTTCTTGTTCAAATATTAATGGTGTCGGAATTAGAATTTTAAAAGAAAATCAATGTGTTTATGGTTATACAAACGATTTAACAAAAAATAGTTTATTCAAATTAGTTCGTAGTTTAAATAAATCATTCTCAACAGGAAGATGTATTGAAAAGATTACTTCGTTTAAAAATCAAAAATATAAAAAAGTAAATAAAGATGTAATTAAATTAATGGATGTCGATTCAAAAGATATCATTAATTATGTTAAATCTGGGATTGAAGTTATTGAAAATTACGATAAAAGAATCGTTAGAGTTGTCGGAGGATTCTATATCGAAAGCAGCGAACGTATTATTTTAAATTCAGAAGGTAAAGAATTTAAAAAACATAATGAATATGGAAGATTATTTTTAAATTCAATAGCTAGTGAAAATGGTAAAATTGAAACTAGATTCGATGGACCTGGTTCACAAAGAGGACGGGAATTCTTTACTAAAGATATAAACATTAAAGAATTAGCATTAGAAAACGCAAAGAAAGTTATTTTAATGTTAGGTGCTAAAGAATGCCCTAGCGGTCACTTCCCAGTAGTTATCGGAAACGGATGGGGAGGAGTTATATTCCATGAAGCTTGTGGTCATCAACTTGAAGCAACTTCTGTTAGTAAAGGTTTAAGTGTCTTTACAGGTATGAAAGGAAAACAAATCGCTAATCCAATTGTCAGCGCTTACGATGATGGTACAATGCCTAACGAATGGGGTAGTAATGATATTGATGATGAAGGAAACCCAACACAAAATAACTGCTTAATTAAAGATGGTATTTTAGTAGGTTATTTAGTTGATGATTTTAATGGAAGAAGAATGGGTGAAAAAGGAAACGGAGCTTCTAGAAGAGAATCATATAAATATAATCCAACTTCAAGAATGTCAAATACTTATATCGCTCCAGGCAATTCTAGTCCAGAAGAAATTATTAAAAATACAAAACTAGGCTTATATGCTGTCTCATTTAATGGAGGTAGCGTCAATCCTGCAGTTGGTGATTTTAATTTCGGATGTAGCGAAGCTTATATTATTAAAGATGGTAAGATTCTTGAACCAGTAAGAGGAGCAACTCTTGTAGGTAACGCAAAAGAAATTCTTAAACATATAGATATGATTGGAAATGATGTCGGATTAGGTCAAGGTATGTGTGGATCTAGTAGCGGTAGCATCCCAGTTAACGTAGGTCAACCAACAATCAGAGTTGATGACATCACTGTCGGAGGAAGAGGAGGAAGTATCGATGAATACAAATAAATTCTTTTTAAAAGCTAAAGAAAAAGGTATTGAAGTAAGTGAACTTAAAATGAGAAAAAGCACTTCTACTTCTATTTCTGTCTTTAGAGGAGAGATTGATGAAAACGAAGTCGCTACCGAATCTAGTATCACTGCAAGAGGTATCTATAATGGTAAGATCTCAGCTGTCTCAACTGAAAAAACAAGTGATGAATCAATAGATTATTTATTAGATAACATTATTTTAAATACTCAATTAATTGAGAAAAAAGAAGTACCTAATATTTTTAAAGGTAGTGAAAAATACCATAAGAAAAACACATATTCTAAAGCATTAGAAGAACGGTCAACTGAAGATGTTTTAAAAACACTTTTTGAAATAGAATCTAAATTAAAAGCAGCTGACCCTAGAGTTAGTGATGTACAAGTTGCATTTGCAAAAACCGAAGAAGAAAAACAACTTTTAAACTCTTATGGATTAAAACTTAAAAATAAATCTAATTATTTTTATATTTATGCTTCTGTTTATATGCAAGTTGATGGCGTAACTAAAGACGAAGGAAAGATGGTTTTTGGAACAGACCCTAAAATCGTTAATGCCGATGAAATTGTAAAAGAATTAATCGAAAAAGTATCATCTAAATTTGATGCAATCAACTTAGATACTGGAAAATATAAAGGTGTTTTAAATAACGAATCAGTCGCTAGCTTATTAGGTGCATTAATTTCAAATGCAAGTAGCGAAGAAACACAAAAACACTCTTCATTATTTGAAGGAAAAGTTAATCAAAAGATTTTATCTTCTAAAATAACAGTATATGAAAAACCATTAGAAAAGAACTGTTTCTTTACATATTTCGATGACGAAGGTGTCGCTACAACAAATAAAGAAGTCATTAAAAATGGTGTTTTGAAAACTTTATTCTATAACCTTGAAACTGCTAAAAAAGAAAATAGAGAATCTACAGGTAACGGCTACGGAAAATCCAGAATTGGCGTTGGAACTGTAAATATCTTTTTAAAACCTGGAAAATCAAGTGAAGAAGATTTATTTAAAAAGATTAATAACGGCGTCTACATCACTTCTATCAACGGATTACATGCTGGATTAAATAGTAAAAGCGGTGATTTCTCACTTCAAGCTGAAGGTTACTTAATTAAAGATGGTAAACTTGATAAATTCTTAAATTTATTCACCGTAGGTGGAAATTTATTTAAATTATTTAATGATGTAATCGCCATTGGAAACAATTCAAAATTATTTGCATCTTCAACAAATTGTCCTTCAATAGCATTTAAAAACTTAAAAATCAGTTCTTAATTAAATAAATGTATTGAAAACTAAAATTAAAATATCTAGAATTTTAAATATTAAGAGGTATTTTTATGAGAAAAAAAGCTAAAGAAGGCGGTTTAGTAGATCAATTTAAAAAATTTATTAACCGTGGAAACGTTATTGATTTATCAGTAGCTGTCATTATTGGTGGAGCTTTCCAAGCAATTGTTAACGCTATGGTAAACGGAATCTTAATGCCAATCATAAGCTGGGCTATCCCATCAGGTGGTATTAACGGAATTGTCACTATTTTAAATTCTGATTCTTGTTTATTAGGTGTTTCTAATCAAACTACTGCTGCTGACGCTGCTGCTAAAGGAATTACAACTGTTGAATATTGGGGTAATTTATATGATGCTTCAAAAGTTAATGTTATAAACTGGGGAGCATTCATTAACGCAATTATCTACTTCTTCATCGTTGCATTAGTATTATTCACAATTCTTCAAGTCTTCACTTACTTAAGTAAAAAGAGAAAACAATTTGAAGCTGCTGAATTAGAAGCATACTACGAAAAACATCCTGAAGAAAGACCAGTTCCTGAAGAACCAAAACCAAAAGAACCAACTGAAGTTGATTTATTAAAAGACATTAAAGCTCAATTAGAAAAATTAAATTCAGAAAAAGAAGAAAAATAGGAATTATAAAAGATGGGTTAAACCCATCTTTTATTTATATAAAATAGTTGAAAACAATAAGAATTCTCAACTATTTTATTTTTTTACTTTTTAAGTAACGAATTCTTTTCGATTACTTTTGCTTTTAAATTTTCAGGAACTTCTTCGTAATCTTCAAACTCTCTATTAAAGTATCCACTACCTTGAGTTAATGCTTTTAATTTGGTTACATAATCTAAGCTTTCACTTTCAGGAATTAAAGCAATGATTTGTGTTATATCTTCTTTATCTATAACATCTTGAACTTTAGCTCTTCTAGAATTTAGATCACTTAAAACATCACCTAAATATTTTGTTTCAACATTAATTGTTACTTTAAGAATTGGTTCTAAAATAGTTGGATTGCATTTCATGTACGCTTCTTTAAATGCTAATATTGCAGCCATTTTAAATGCTAATTCATTACTATCAACTGGATGATATTTTCCATCAAATAATATACCTTTAACTCCTATGACAGGGAAACCAGCTAACAACCCTTGTTGTAAAGCTTCAAAGAAACCTTTTTCAACTGCAGGGAAATAGTTTTTAGGAACACTTCCACCAAAAACATCTTCTTCAAATTTAGATTCTTCACTTGGTAAAAATTTCATTTCAACAACACCATAAAATCCACTTCCACCAGATTGTTTAATATATTTTCCAACTGCTGAACCTTCTTTTTTAATTGTTTCTCTATAACATACTTTTGGTTCTTCAGTTAATAACTCGATATTATAATTATTTTTAATTTTATCTAATATAAATTGTAAATGAGTTACACTCATTCCTCCTAACAACAATTGTTTAGTTTCAACATTACGTTTTACTTCAATTGTAGGATCTTCTTTCTTTAATTTAGCTAAAACTGGATTAAGTTTTTCTTCATCTTTTTTATTTTTAATTGTAATAGCTTTAAAGTAAACTGCTGTAGGGAATTTAACACGTTTATAGATAATATAATTATTTTTATCACATAATGTATATGATGTATTAATATCTTCTAATTTAGATATAGCAACAATGTCTCCCGAAATAGCTTCTGTTGTATTTGTTTGTTGCTTTCCGCACATATAAAACATCGATGTAATCTTAACTAAAGCATTAGTTTCAGGACATAAAACTTCATCGCCAAGATGCAATACACCACTATCAATTTTTAAAATATTGATATTTCCTAAATAAGGATCAACTAATGTTTTAATAACATAAGCGCTAAATGGTTCTTCATTATCTGTTTTTCTACTAATTTCTTTTCCTTCTTCATCATATCCAATATATGGTTTTAAATCGGTAGGATTTGGTAAATAATCAATAAACATTGATAATAACGTGTGTAAACCAATGTTATTTAATGCGCTTCCAAAGATAACTGGGACTAATTCGCCTTTTAAAACACCAGCTCTTAATCCTTTATGTATCTCTTCATTTGTTAAAGGAGTTCCAGAGAAGAATTTTTCTAGTAATTCATCATTAGTTAAAGCTACAGATTCACATAAAGTATTATGTAATTCGAATACTTTTAGCTTTTTATCTTCATAAATTTCATCATCGACACACTCTTTTCCGTTATATTTTCTAGCTTTTAAATCTACAACATTTACAAATCCGTCAAAGTTATCATTATGTCCTAAAGGCATTGTAAATGGTACACAAATCTTTCCAAAATATTCTCTTAAATTTTGTAATATATCTTCATAATCTGGATTTCCTTTGTCCATCTTATTGACATAAATTATAGTTGGAATACCTCTTTTTCTTAACATTTTAAAAGATTTGATCGTACCAACTTGTACTTTGCTTAAAGAGTCTACGACTAATACTGCACCTTTACATGAATTAGTTATAGAAATTCCTTCCCAAACAAAGTCATCATTTCCAGGAACATCTAATAAGTTAATTTTATAGTCGTTATAAAATAAAGGGACTACAGAAGTTGAAACAGAACATAATCTTGTCTTCTCTTCATTTAAGTAGTCACTTATAGTATTTTTCTTTTCAATAGATCCTTTTTCTTTATTATTCACAATTGAATATAAAGACTCTACAAGGGTGGTTTTTCCACTACCTTGGTGTCCTAATACAGCTACGTTTCGAATGTTTTTTGACAATAGTGTCATATGATTATCCTCCTATGTAAGCGCTTACATTATAATTAAATGATACATTATAAATCCTCCCATGTATAGAATTTTTTCAAAAAAATTTTTTAAAATAAAATTGTTTGAAATATCGATTTTCTTGCTTATAATAAAAATAAAAGGAGAACAAAATGAAAAACAAAATAATTTATGTTTCTGGTCTTTTAAATTTTGAGACCATTCTAAATGTCGATTCATTTCCCGTTAATTACTTCCCAATTGAATATCCATTTTATGGAATCAACACAGGTGTAGGAGGAACAGCTTACAACATTTCTAAAGCACTTACAAAATTAGGTGACAAAGTAATTCTTTCTAGTCATGTTGGTGATGACTTAATTGGTAAAACAATTGTCAGTGAACTTAAAAAAGCTAAAATTAGTGACACAAGTATCTATCATTCATTAGACCAAACACCAACAACAGTCGTATTAACAGATAGAAGCAACAACACCCAAATGTATTGTGATTTAAAATCTGTTCAAGATGTAGAATCTAATTTTGATAAAGAAAAAGAAAAGATGGAGATGAGCGATTTAATTGTATTATGCAATTCAAACTTCAATCGTCCATTATTAAAAGAAGCTAAAAAACTAAATAAAAAAATCGCTACTGATGTTCATATTATCGGATCTATAGATGATGTCTATAATTCAGAATTTATGGAATCGAGCGATATTTTATTTTTAAGTTCTAAAGGAATTTACGAATTAAATTACGAAAATTTCTTAATTGATATTTATAATAAATATCATAATGAAATCATAGTTTTAGGTGAAGGAAGAGACGGAGCAATGATCCTTGATTCTAAAAAGAGGATTATCTACCATATCGATGCTGTTACCATTAGAGATATCGTAAATACAGTTGGAAGTAGAGACGCTTTATTTAGCGCTTTCTTACACTTCTATAGTAAAGGTTACGACTCATTAGAAGCTTTAGAATTAGCTGAAGTATTTACAAGTTATAAATTAGGTGAATCTGGCGGAAGTAACGGTTTCTTAAACGAAAAAGAAATAATAAGAATTAAAAAGAACATAGATTTTGATGTTTATAAAATAAGAGAATTTTAACAATAAAAAAAGAGTGAATATTATATGAAATGTTCACTCTTTTTATTTTTTTAAATATTTTCTAAGCCACAAACAGAAAGTGCTAAATTAAATAAATCTTTCTCATCATCTTTATTTAATGAAGATGATTTTTTATATACTTTCTTATATTTTTCAATTGTAGCTTTTACTTCGCTTTTACTACATTCAATCTTATTTTCAATAAATAAATACATTTTTAAACTTTGTAATGTATTTCCTTTATAAATAAATGTTTTTGTATAATCGTCTAAGGTTTTTAACTTTTCTTTAAATGTTTCTTTATCAAATGTATTACTCTCTAAAGCGTTTAAAAACTCAATGTAAAACTTCTGAACTGTATAAACAGCATAACTATATTTCGATATTAATTTCTTGTCTTTTAAAATTTCATCAAGTAATTCATTAGCTTTTTGATAATCTTTTTCTTTGATAAACTTATAAACGCTTAGCATATTTAATTGCGCAGTATAATCAGTAATCTCATGAATTACAGCATATTCAAAATTACTATTATCTTCTAATAATTCACGATTAGTAATTTTTAAATATTCGTTATAAGCTTGAATATTAATCTTCTTACTAAATAAAACTAATCTATAACCATCAGTAGTTGAATCGATATGTGCTGGGAAATAATTATATAAAGCAAACATTAATCCGATTGTAGCAATAATGATAACTGCAAATTTAACCATCTTAAGTAAATCTGTTGTTTTACTACTTGTAGAACTTATAAAGTACATAACCATATACATAGCTGCACCTTCCAAAGCAAAAATTACTAAAGGAATTAATACAGAAATCATAGGATTTGCCTTCTCTTTTTTAGGAAGAACAATCGTTTCACCAGTTAATCCATCAGGTGTTTTAGGGAATTTAAATTTCCATTTAAATTTACCATCAATTTTAGTTTTATAAAAGTAGAATCCAAAAAGATTAAATGAAACTATACTGTATCCACCAATTATACTTCCAACGACATGACCTAACTCAACAAATAAACCATTCAAAATAATCCCTAGAATAAGACTTATCAATACAAATAAAATTAATAAACCTCTATTAGATGAAAATGCAGAAATGCTTCCTAATCCATCAGCTGGATATAATACGCAAAAACCAACGACAAATGCGATTGCTAACATTCCGACATATACAAATAAACTTAATATATCTTCTTTACTCATTTATAAATTCCTCCTCCTAAATCAGCAAAAGTGTAAATAGGATTTAAAATATAGATAATATTCTATCATTTATTTATTATATTTAAAACTTACAATATAGTTTTTTGTAATTTTTAAAATAATATCTTCATTCATAAATAATAATATATTCTTTAATATTATTTCTTCACTAGAATCTTCTAAAGAAAATAAATATAACATATATTCACTCAATGATTTTCCTAAAAATCTAGCTTCATTCTTTTTTTGTTCAACAGTTAATTTATATTTCGATAAATATTTTTGTAAAGATTTAAACATATATGAAAACAAGAATTCAGATAAGATATCACTAGCGTTAGAAGATAAGACTTCCTTATTAAAATCCTCTTTTTTATAAAGAAAATCTAAAGCATTTTTTAATATAACTTCAAAAGCATCAGCTTTTTCACTTATTTTTTCTACATAATAAATAGAGTAAACAACATCATAAATGTTTTTATAATGATAATAAAAAGTTTGTCTTCTAATCTTTAAACTATCACAAATAGAATTGATGTCGATGTCATCAATATGCCTATTTTCTAATAGTTTTAAAAACTTATCTTGAATCTGCTTTTCAGTTTTTTTCATTGTTACCCTTCCTAATTTTTATAAGTTTCTTTATAAAAATTTCTATAACCAATAATAACGCTCCTACCCCTATCATGCACAATAAAATTCTTAATTCGTAGTTTGTTAATAATCTAGGAACACTACCATCTAACTTTAACAAATTTAATGCGTCATTACAAAATATAGATATAACAAATAATAATATTGTTAAAAGAACACTTCCACTAAAAACTATCGATCTATAAACATTTAACTTATAACACACTTTAAATAATATGACTAACGAGATTATTGAAATAAAATATGTTGATAATGTTTTTAAAGACTCAAATGATGCATTAGAACTCAAATAGATATAAAAAATCATTACAACAAGACCAATTATGATTCCATCAGGTACTGCTACTTTTAAAATATTGTTCATAAACTTTCCTTTAAATCTTTCGTTGGATGGTTCTAAAGCTAAGAAGAAACTAGATAACCCAATTGACGCGATCTCCCAAGCATAAAAATTATTTGGTTCAAAAGGCCACAATGTAGCAGTGTCGCTTCTTGCGCTTGTAACTAAAGCAAATAAAATAAAAAACACATTTAAAAATATACTAAATGTCGTCTTAACCAAAAATAAAGAACAAGTTCTAGCTAAGTTATTTATAACTCTTCTTCCTTGGGCTATCACTTCAGGAAAGTGAGAAAAATCATCATCCATTAAAACTATGTTTGCTGTATTTTGCGCTGATTTACTAGCTGATTTTAAACTTACTGATACATTAGCTTGCTTTAAACTTAAAACATCATTAATTCCGTCACCAATCATACCAACTTTATGCCCATTTTCTTTTAATGTTCTAACTATGATTTCTTTTTGTTCAGAAGATACCCTTCCAAAAACAGAATATTTTAAAGTTGCTTCTTTAACTTCTTCTTCACTCAACCCTTCTAAAGATATACATTTATCAAAATTATCTACACCAACTTGGCTACTAATTTCACTAACTGTAAAAACATTATCCCCACTAATAATTTTTATATCAACATCATTATCTTTAAACCATTTAATAATATCTTTAGCATTATCTCTTATTTTATCTTGAATTATAATTAACCCTATTAAATCACAACTAAAATCAGTATTTTCTTCAATATATTCACCAGTTTTACCTACTACTAAAACCCTTAATCCTTTTTTAGAATAATCATCTATTTTCTTTTTTAATTTTTCATTATCTTCATTGAGTTTAACAAATTTATAAGCTCCAACTACAAAACCACCGAAATCTTTTAAATTAACAACACTATATTTATTTTTGCTATTAAATGGTATTTTACTAACTAAACCATAAACATTATCTGCACCAAACTTATCTTTTAAAGCTAAAGAAGTAAAATTATCATCATTTAAATAATGATTAGAAGAACTAATTAAGTTTATAAATGTTTCTTCACCAATGTCTTTATTAAAAATAATAAATTCTTTTACATTCATTGAACCATCTGTAATTGTACCTGTTTTATCTAAACAAAAAACATCCATTCTAGCAATAGTTTCAATAGAATACATATCTTGAACTATAACGTTATTTTTTGCTAGATTAATAATTCCTACAGCTAAACTAGTTGAGGCTAATAAATACATTCCACTAGGTATCATAGATATTAATGCACCAGATAAAGGAGCAACAATATCGTTTCCAATTACTAATTTGAATTGATCAAAAGATGAAAAACTATATGAAATACCACCTAAAAACAAAAATTCTAAAATATCAGCAATACCTAATACACAGATAATAATAACTAAAATTTTAAATAATCTATTTAAACTAACATACATATCAGATGTTGAAGCTTTAAAGCTTTTACTCTTTTTTTGTAATTTTTCTATGTAATTATCTTCTCCGACATTGATGACTTTAACAAAAACATTTCCGCTTGTTATATAAGTTCCACTAAATAACTTTGAATCAATATTCTTTTTTAAATAATCTGATTCTCCAGTTAATAAAGATTCATCAACATGACATTCTCCATATATAACCACAGAATCACAAGGAATTTGTTCTCCATTTATCAAATGTAAAATATCATCCAATACAATATCTTCAGGATTTATTTCAAATTCTTTATTATCCCTAATTACTTTAACTTTACTTTTATTAATTAGATTTAATTTATCAACAAGTCTTTTACTTCTTATATCTTGCGTTAAACCTATTATTAAATTTAAAATTAATATTAAAAGAAAGAAGCAACTGCTCCATTTTCCAAAAAATATCAATATAGCACCGATTATAAAAAGTAAAATATTAAAGAATGTAAAAACATTTTTGATGATGATTTTACCATATGTTCTATCAATATTTTTCCTAACTTTATTTACTTTTCCTTCATTTATATATTGATTTACTTGCTCTTTTGATAATCCTGCTATTTTATCATCCATCATCTACTCACTCCTTAAAGCGATGACAGGATCTTTTTTAGCAGCAACTCTAGCAGGGAATAATCCACTAACTAAAGTTAATAAAATAGAAATAGCTACAAGAACCAAGCAATGGTATATACTTAAATGTGCCATTTGACCTAAATTATAATCAGGATATATATTATTCAATATTAAATTAATTGGGAAACATATCAAATAACTTGCTAAACACCCGATAACCCCACTAAATAAACCAACTATAAATGATTCAGCTTCAAAAAGCACCCCTACATCTTTTTTCCTTGCGCCTATCGCTCTTAAAACACCTATTTCCTTAGTTCTTTCAATGACGGAATTGTACGTTATAATTCCAGTCATAACACAACTAACAACCAAAGATATAGAAGCAAATACAATCAAAACTATTGAAATAACATTAATCATTTCTCCTAATGATGCAGTTAAATCTCCAACATAATCGGTATAAAAAATTTGTTCACCGGTATTGCTGGCATGATTACTACTATCAGGTACTATTTCATTATATTCATCAAGTTTAGCTAACAATTCGTTTTTAGTAGTTAAATCTTTAGGGAAGATTACAACACTTTCAATTTGACTATAACTATTTATATAAGCTGCTAAACCTATCAATTTCTTAATAAATTCTTCATCATTTTCTTCTGTAGCTTTTTTAATATAAGTTAAAATTAATTTTTCACTTAATGGAGATGCTTTTAATTCTGAAGGCACTAAATCTAAACCTTCATACATTGCGTAATTTAAATATGTCTTCGTATCTATATAAGTGTTTTTCTTATATGGATTAAAAATATAAAAATTATCATTAATCGTCGTATTAAAACTATTTAAAACTGAAGTTGAAATAGAAGATTCACCTAAATCTTGAAATACTTTAATTAAATCACTAAGAATACTAATCTTAGTTTTTCCTTCTTTCATACTAATTAAATCATAGTAATTATTGCTTAAATCAGCTTCAGCATTTTTTTCAACTAAATAATCTTGTAAGCTTGATAAATAACATAATCCATTTGCCATAGTTGAGATTGTAGAATTTTTACTAGGTCTTAATATACCAGTTATTTTTAACTCTATTCCTTTTGATGAATCATTATATAAATCAGTTACAGAATTACTTTTAAAATAAATCATATCTCCGACATTTTCATTACTTGAAGTATATTTTTCCATTGTATAAAAATCACTAGATGCATAAACTTTATACTTTTTACCAATAATATCATCCATACTTATCGGCTTAACTTTCTTTGATGATTCACTATCTTGAACTTGATCTTGGGTATCTACGCTATTATAAAATCCTAAATTCTTTAAATTAGAAAAATTAATACTATTTGTATTATTTATTACTAAACATACTTCATTTTTTTCTTTTGGATATGTACCATTAATAACCTCGTATGAATTTAAAATATATTCTTCTCTACCATAAAGTTGATGAAATACAGTAGATGGCAATCCAGTTATACTTCCTAACATCGAATTAATTGTTCCGGTAGATTGAGCCGTTGAAACTTGCCCAATATAACCTTCAGCAGATTCATCGATACTTTTTGGATATTCCGTAGTTAAATGATATTTATAATTTGATGGATAATTAATCAAATAGTCGTTAAGTAACTTATCTTCATTCCTTAACTTGTTTAAATAATTAAAGTATTTATTATTGAAGTTGTTGTAGCTTATAGTCATATTCTTCTCATTATTCATATTGATATATGGATAAATTTCATTATCACTAGGATATTTAGTACTTTGATTATACTGATTAGGATCAACGGATTGATATTTTACTGTATAACTAGAAACAGTTATAGGTAATGTTGAAGAAGTTTCACTTTGAACTCTAGTAATATATTCATTAAATCCGTTCGATAAAGCCAAAACTAAAGCAACACCAATAATACCAAAAGATGCAGCTACACTAGTTAATATCGTTCTGCCTTTTTTTGTTCTAATATTTTTAAAAGAGATGTTAAATGCAGTAAAAAACGACATTGATGTCTTTTCTTTTTTCTTTTTATTTTTAATCTCTTTTTTCTTCTCTTTATCTTTTTCGTCAATTATTAAAAGTTTACCAATGTTATTTTCTTCTTTAAATTTTTCCTCTTCTTTTAGTTTTTCATCCAATTCACCATGTTTTGTATCATCTACGATTTCCCCATCTTTAAATGTAATAATACGATCACTATATTTTTTTGCTAGCTTATCATTATGTGTAACCATAATAACAAGTTTTCTAGAGCTAATTTCTTTTAAAATGTCCATGATTTGAACACTTGTTTTACTATCTAAAGCACCCGTTGGTTCATCAGCCAAAATAATTTCAGGATCATTTACTAAACTTCTGGCGATAGCTACTCTTTGCATTTGACCACCGCTCAATTGATTAGGTTTTTTATTATATAATCCTTTTAATCCGACAGCATCAAGAGCTTCTTTAGCTCTTTTTGTTCTCTCTTTTTTATCCATTCCGCCTAAAGTTAAACTTAAAACAACATTATCTAAAATGCTTAAATGTGAAATTAAATTATAGCTTTGAAAAACAAATCCAATACGTCTATTTCTATAATTATCCCAATCTGCATCTTTAAAAGTTTTTGTAGATTTTCCATCGATAATTAAATCACCACTTGTATATCTATCAAGTCCTCCAATAATATTTAAAGTCGTAGTTTTTCCACAACCAGAAGGCCCTAAAATTGAACAAAATTCATGTTTAGGAAAATAAACAGAAATATTTTTTAACGCTCTAAAAGGTTTTTTATCAACGTAGTAATCTTTACAAATATTCTTTAATTCAAGCATTGAAAAAACCTCCGTATTTATTAAAGTATAATTCTATATTATAGAATTAACAAATTATTTTAGTATTATTTTTTTCGTCTATCTTTAAAAAATTCTTTAATTATATTTTTACAATCTTCTTCTAAGACTCCGCCATCTATTTCAATTTTAGAATTAAGCAATTCAAAATTCTTTTCATGAGATAAACATGCTCCTGTATTAACTTCATACGCACCAAAAACAATTCTTTTAATTCGTGATTGAATTATAGCACTTGTGCACATTGCACAAGGTTCTAATGTAACATACATTGTTAAATTATTCAGTCTCCAATCATCTATTTTTTTAGAAGCTTTTTTAATACATAATATTTCAGCATGACCTGTAACATCATTTAACTTTTCTTTTTTATTATATGCTTTAGCAACTATATTTAAATTTTCATCAACCAAAATAGCACCGATAGGAACTTCTTCGATTTTTAATGCTTTTCTCGCTTCTATTAATGCGAGTTTCATAAAATAGACATCATTTTTCATAAAATAAAACCATCGCACAATTATAGATTTTCTTAAGGCTGCTATGTTCCCATCCTGACCTGGTTCGAAAGTATAAATCGCGATGGCTAAATTATTATAACATAATAAATTAAACTAATGTATTAATTTTAAAAATAGTAAGGATTTACGTATATTTTTAAAAAAGACACGTTTTTTAAAACGTGTCAATTCTTTATTTAATTGGTTTTAAAACTTTTAATCCGCCCATATATTTTTGTAATGGTTCTGGAATTAATACGCTTCCATCTTCTTGTTGGAATTGCTCTAAGATTGCTGGGAATACACGGCTTGTTGCTAATCCTGATCCGTTTAATGTATGCATATAATGCATTTTTCCATCACTTCCTTTATATCTCATCATGCCTCTTCTAGCTTGATAATCTCTTGCGTTTGAAACACTACTAACTTCTTTATAAATCTTTAATGAAGGTAAGTAAACTTCAATATCGTAAGTTCTAGCCATCGAGTGAGAGCAATCTGCTGCAGCAAGTTTAGAGACTCTAAAATGTAATCCTAATCCTTCGACTAATTTCTTAGCTTTTTCAACTAATTCTTCAAATGCTCTATCGCTATCTTCTTCAGTTGTATATTCAACCATTTCAACTTTATTAAATTGATAGCCTCTAATCATACCTCTTTCTTCAGTTCTATATGCTCCAGCTTCTTTTCTATAGCAAGGAGAGTATGCAAAGAATTTCTTTGGAAGTTGATTTTCATCTAAAATTTCATTTCTATAATAGTTTACTAATGCTGTTTCAGCTGTAGGAAGTAAGAATTTAAATGGTTCAACATCTTTTAATACAAATACATCTTGTTCAAATTTAGGGAATTGACCTGCTGTAAAACCACTTTCATAATTTAATAAATGTGGAACCATCATAAATTGGAAATTATCCTTTAAATGGTTTTCAATGAAATAATTTAATAATGCCCATTCTAATTGAGCACCTAATCCTGTATAGAACCAGCATCCATGACCACTTACTTTTGCTCCTCTTTCGTAATCAATTAAGCCTAATGATTCAGCTAAATCATAGTGAGATTTAATTTCAAAACTAAATTCAGGAACATCTTTATAATAATAAATAGGTTTATTATTTTCTTTACCGCCACCTAATAAATCTTTATCAGGTAAATTAGGTAATGCATATAAAACTTTATTAATTTGTTCAGTTAATTCTTTTAATTCATCTTCAGATTCTTTATTTTTTGCAGCTAATTCTTTAACTTTAGCAAAGATAGCATTAACATCTCCACCTTCTTTTTTAACTTGTGGAACTGATTTAGATAATTTATTTTGTTGAGCTTTATTTTCTTCAACAGATTTTTGTAAATCTCTTTTTTGATAAACTAAATTGCAAAGTCCATCGATATCAGCTTCAAATTCTTTCTTTTTTAAAGCTTCTTTAACATAATCTTTATTTTCTAATATGTAATTAAGATCAATCATTTTTCTACCTCTTCAATTTCTTTATATATTTTAATTAAATAAGAACCATAATTAGTTAAACTATATTTTTTAGCATATTCATACGCTTCATCTTTTAAACTCTTAAGTATTTGATTGTTATAATCTTCAATGCCGTTTGTCAAAGACTCTAAATCATTATAAATATACGCATTTTCTTTATCAACTAGAAAGTCTTTAAATGTACTTTGACTCAAAGAGAAAATTTGAGTTTTACTAGCCATGCACTCCATCGATTCACTAAAATTAGATGGATAAGAATTTATATTTATAAAAATATCAGCGTTATATAATAATGAGACATAGGCATCTTCATCAAGTAAAGGCATATACATAACATTTTTAGTCCATTTAGAAAAATATTTGTTATTTTTCTTTACTTGATTTAAATATTTATGTTCGCTTAAAACAATATATTTACAATCTTTAAATTTGCTTGCTATAAGCGTAATTTTTTTAACTGCTTCTTCATCTTCATCTCTAATTACTGAAACAAACAATTTACTACCTTTATTAATTCCACAAATTCTATAAAAAACATCTTTAATTATAGAGGTTGTAAAATCAAATTTAGAATATTTTACACTAGGATTTAAAACATAAATTGCACAATAAACACCTAATTTTCTTAAATAATCTTTACTCAATTCAGAAGGAACAAATGCAAAATCAAATTTATTAATTTTATCAATTGTAACCTTATTAATTACAAATTCATCTTTATCTTTAAAAAATATTCCATCATCTTGTTCACATTCGTTATAGAATAAACAAATTCCGTTATTAATTTTTTTGTATTTAACTTCTAAATCAAAACTAGAAACATCACTCAATTTAAAATATTGAGCAACCTTATAGAAAGTAGTCGCGTTTTGATTAACATACGATTCATTATTTAATTCTAATAAACCTTTTATGTTTTTTCTTATACGGCTACTTTCAAAATAAGTATCTTTATTTTTATAATCAGTATAAATATAAAGTTTCATTATTCCTCTGTTTCTTTCGTTTCAGCTACTGTTTCAGTAGGTTTTTCAACTTCTTCTTCGACAGTTTCTTCTTTTTCTAAACAAGTGAGTGTAATAACTTTATCATTTTTAAGTTCAATCATTTTAACACCGCTAGAATTTCTTCCGCATTCTCTAACTTGTGATAAAGAACTTCTTACAACTGTTCCTTTTAAAGTTATGCAAAGGTAATCTTCAGTTCCATTAACAACTTTCATACCGATTAACTTACCTGTTTTTTCGTTAACTTTAATAGTTTTAACACCGCTAGAACCTCTATGAGTGATTCTATAATCTTCAATCGGAGAAATCTTTCCTAATCCATTTTCACTTAAAACAAGTACTTTATTTCCACTTAAACTTGTATCAACTCCAACGACTGTAGATCCTTTTAAATTAATTGCTTTGACACCGCTTGCGCTTCTACCCATCTCTCTAATTTCATCTTCTTTAAACATACAAAGTTGGCCATCTTCGCTAGCGATCAAAACATAACAATTTCCATCAGTAACTTTTACATCAAACAAATTGTCATCATCTTTAAATGTGATAGCTTTTTTACCATTACAATTAATTCTTATAAATTCTTCTAATTCAGTCTTTTTAGCAATACCATTTTTAGTTACGAATAATAAGTTTTTATCTTTATAATCATCAACTGAGATGATAGAAACTATTGTTTCTTCTTTTTCTAAATTCAATAAGTTTTGGACTGGTATACCTTTACCTTGTCGTCCACCTTCACTAATTTCGTATCCTCTTTTGCGATAAACCTTACCAGTGCTTGAGAAGAATAAAATATCAGTATGTGTTGAAGCGTTAACTAATTTAGTAACGACGTCTCCGCTATTTATTGTTAATCCTTTTACACCCATTCCACCTCTATTTTGAGATTTAAATTCAGAAGTAGACATTCTCTTTAAATAACCATTTTGAGTTAAAGTAATAACAATGTTATCTTCTGGAATAAAATCTTCATCGTTCAGTGATACGATTGAAGTGCTAATTTCAGTTCTTCTTTCATCATTAAATTTCTTTTTAATAACTTCTAATTCTTCAATAACTTTTTCTTCAAGATGAATTTCATCAGAAAGTAAGTAGTTATAATTCTTAATATTTTCTAAAAGTAAATTTTGTTCATCGACAAGTTTAGTTGTTTCAATACCTGTTAATCTTCCTAAAGTCATACTAACAACAGCTTTAGCTTGATCTTCATTAAATGAGAATCTTTCCATTAACTTATCTTGATAAATTTGAATAGTGCTACTTGCTTTACCAATTTCAACTACCTCATTAATATTTTCTCCGACAACCAAT
This sequence comes from Lachnospiraceae bacterium, assembly GCA_963661135.1. Classification (GTDB taxonomy): domain Bacteria; phylum Bacillota_I; class Bacilli_A; order RFN20; family CAG-826; genus Onthovivens. The sequence goes on from CAVKZO010000001.1 coordinate 76,832, forward strand.
AAAGCTTTAATAATATTAATTCTTGCTTCATCTTTTGCTTTTAAAAAGATCGTTCTTCTTTTTACAACACTAACTTGGAATTCTAAATAATATTTGATCAATTCTTTTAATGTTAAAACTTTAGGTGCACCATCAACGATACATAAATTAATAACACCAAAACTTACTTCTAATTGAGTATTCTTATATAATTTATTTAAAATTACATTAGGTTCGCAATCTCTTCTAACTTCAATTTCAATACGAACATCACTCTTTGAAAAATCTTTTATTGATGTGATACCTTCGATAACTTTGTCTCTAGCTAATTCACCGATTTTAGCAACTAAATCACCTTTTCTTACTTGATAAGGGATTTCAGTGATAACAATTTTTGATTTATTGTTTGTTTCTTCAATATGAGCTTTTGCTCTAATTTTAAAAGTACCTCTACCAGTATCATATGCTTGTCTAATTCCACTTAAGCCATGAATTATACCACCAGTTGGGAAATCAGGACCTTTGATGTAATGCATTAATTCATCAGTAGCGATCTCTTTATTTTTACTATAAGCGACGATGCCATCGATTACTTCACCTAAATTATGGCTAGGCATCTTTGTAGCCATACCGACAGCGATACCATCACTTCCGTTAACTAAAAGGTTAGGGAATCTACATGGTAAAACACTAGGTTCTTCTAAACTACCATCGTAGTTTGACATAAAATCAACTGTATTACAGTTAATATCTCTAATTAATTCTTGTGATAATTTATTTAATCTGGATTCTGTGTAACGATAAGCAGCAGCTCCATCACCGTCCATATTACCAAAGTTACCATGGCCATCAATAAGAGTGTATCTCAATGAGAATGGTTGAGCCATTCTAACTAAAGTTTCATAAATCGCGCTATCACCATGTGGGTGGTAATTACCCATAACATCACCGACAACTTTAGCACATTTTACAAAAGGTTTATCGCTTGTGTAACCTTTTTCATACATCGCATAAATTACACGTCTATGAACAGGTTTAAAACCATCTCTAACATCAGGGATAGCACGAGAAACGATAACACTCATCGCATAATCTAAGAAACTTTGTTGAACTTGACCAACAATTTCAGTATCTGTGATTTTTGGTTCAATTCCAGCTTCAAATTCAGCATTATCTTGTTTAATTTGTTCTTCAGGTGTTAATTCTACATCTTTCTTTTCGTTTTCCATTTTTCCTACCTCCTAATACTAAATATCAAGGTTCTTGACGAATTTAGCGTTATTTTTAATAAATTCGCTTCTTGGTTCAACTTCTTCACCCATTAAATCGTTAAATATTAAATCAGCTGCAGCAGCATCATCAATAGTAACTCTTAACATACTTCTTCCTTTTGGATCCATTGTCGTTTCTTCAAGTTGCTCAGGATCCATTTCACCAAGTCCTTTGAAACGTGAATAAGGATATCCAGGTTTTAAATCTAATGTTTTCTTTAATATCTCTAATTGATTATCGCTATATGCGTAATATTTTTTACCTTTAAATGTAATTTGATAAAGTGGAGGTTGGGCAATATAAACATAACCATGTTCAATTAAAGGTCTCATAAATCTATTGAAGAATGTTAATAACAAAATTCTAATGTGAGATCCATCAACATCAGCATCAGTCATGATAACAATTTTATGATATCTAGCTTTTGTAATATCAAAATCATCGTTAAATCCTGCTCCAATTGCGTTAATCATGTTTCCGATTTCAGCATTTTCAAATATTCTATGAGATTGGGCTTTTTGAACATTCAAAATCTTACCTCTTAAAGGTAAAATAGCTTGTGTTTTAGCGTCTCTTCCTAATTTAGCACTACCACCTGCAGAATTACCCTCAACGATAAACAATTCACATTCTTCAGGATTATTAGAAACACAATCTGCTAATTTTCCAGGAAGTGTAGTTATATCAAGACCGCCTTTTCTTCTGCTATTTTCTCTAGCAGCATTAGCAGCAAGTCTACTGTTATATGCACCTCTAATTTTATCTAATATCTTTGTAGCTTCAACTTTATTTTCGTATAAAAATCTTTCTAATTTTTCTCCAACAACATTAGAAACAATCTTTTTAACTTCACTATTTCCAAGTTTTCCTTTTGTTTGTCCTTCATATTCAGGATTTGGGTGTTTAACACTTATAACTGCAGTTAAACCTTCTAAACAGTCATTCAATACAATCTTATCTTTATCATTATCTTTAAGGAATTTCATTTGTTTAGCGTAAGCATTGATTACTCTAGTTAACGCTAAACCAAAACCTTCTTCATGAGTTCCACCGTTTCCTGTAGAAACATTATTACAAAATGATAAAATCTTTTTATTATATTGGGTTGTGTATTGCATAGCAACTTCAACATAAACTTCCTCTTCAACATCGTTTAAAGTGAATTTTTGAGCTCCGTCACAATAGATAATTGTATCATCGAGTTTATCGTTTTTATTTATAAATGAAACATATTCTTTGATTCCGCCATCATATTTAAATACTTCATTTTTAACAGGATCAATTCTTTTATCTGTTAATGTAATTTTTATTCCTTTATTTAAAAAGGCCATTTGTCTTAATCTATTACTGATTGTTTCATAATTAAAAATAACAGTTTCGGTAAAAATTAATGGATCAGGTTTAAATGTGACAGTTGTGCCTGTATCGTTTAAATCACATGTTCCAATAACTTTTAATCTATCTACAGGATGTCCACCATTTTCAAATCTAATAAAGTAAATATTTCCGTTTTTTCTAACAGTAACTTCTACCCAAGTTGATAAAGCGTTAACAACACTAGCACCAACACCGTGAAGTCCACCGCTAACTTTATAACCACCATTACCAAATTTACCACCAGCATGTAATTTTGTATAAACAGTTTCAACACCACTAACTCCAGTAGCTTCAACAATATCAGTAGGAATTCCTCTACCATTATCTTTAACAGTAATAGTGTTATCTTCATTAATTATCACATTAATTTCATTACAATAACCCGCTAAAGCTTCATCGATTCCGTTATCGACAATTTCCCAAACAAGGTGGTGTAATCCAGTTGAAGAAGTTGAACCGATATACATACCAGGTCTAATTCTTACAGCTTCAAGACCTTCTAAAACCTTTAAATTTTTACTTGTATAATCTCCAGTAACTTTTTCAAATGTAGTTTCATCACTTACTTCAATAATTTCATCACTGACACCTTTTTCGATTACGCTTTCCTCTTCAGGTTTCTCACCTTCTTCGTTATTAATTTCTTCATTAATTACGATTTCTTTATCTTCCATACTACACCTCCTCAATCACTGTAGAATTTTCTATCTTGTAATAATGAACATTGTTCATATTTATTTTTTTAGTAGAAGTAATAAAAACTTGCTCTAAATTTTCAAGGAATTTTAATAATGATTCTTCATGTTCTTTATCTAATTCACTTAAAACATCATCTAAGATAATTATCGGTTTATCATCACCTTCCGTTAAAAAATAATTTACCATTTTTAAACAAATCGCGGACAACCTATTTTCACCTTGGGAACCATATTTTCCAATATCTTTTTTATCAATAAACAATGTAAAATCATCTTTTTGAATGCCATGCATCGACATTTTATATTTAATTTCATTTTCTTCTTCTTTTTTTAAAAAGAAGTATAATTCTTTATCGTTATTAAAATTACTTATAAAACTTTTATAAACTAATTTTGCATTAACTTCTTTTAAAAATAGTGTTGAAAATACCTTAGGTAAAATTTTATTTATTTTATTTATAAATTCTTTACGAATTTTACAAATTTCAATATTTTTCTCAGCTACTTTTTTATTTATAACATCAAGAAGATACTCATCTAAACCATCATTTTTTAATAAAGAATTTTTCTCTTTAAGAATTTTATTATATTCGACTATTTTATTAAAATATTCTTTATTGATTTTAGAGATTACAATATCTAAATAATTTCTTCTTTGCCTTGGTGAATCTTTTAAAATATTTACATCATCCGGAATAAAATAAACAATATTTAAATATTTATTCAATTCACTTAACTTGTTAATTTTTTTATTATTTATTAAAATTCTTTTTCCGGTTTTAGATAATTCGATTTCAATATTATTATCGTAACCAAATCTTTCAAATGTAGCTTTTAAATAAGAGTTATTTTCTCCGTCTTTTTTTAAAAGTTTTTCATCATTTGTTCGAAAGCTTTTCGAAAAAGCAAAATAATAAATTGCTTCGACTAAATTAGTTTTACCTGAAGCGTTATCACCATATAAAAAATTAATTCCTTTATGAAAATCAATATAACTTTCAGTATAACTTCTAAAGTTTAATAATTTTACATTTTTAATGTTCATATCACAATTTCAAAAAACAATTGGTTATCTATTGAAATTTTATATCCTGGATAAAGTTTTTTGCCCCTTTGCTTACAATTCTCACCATTAACAATAATCGTATGATCAAAGATAAAAACTTTAGCTAAAGAACCGCTATCTATAACATCAGCAAATTTTAACATTTGTCCTAATGTTATATATTCAGTTTTAATTTTTATTTTTGAATATTTCTCTTCCATAATTACCCTTTAATATTATATATTAAAGGGCTTTAAAATTAAAGCGTTTTTTTAAAAACTTGTATTCCTAGTAAGAAAATAAAAAAGCGTTTAAATTTTGCCTTTTTAAAACGCTTTAAAATTAATTTTAAAATTTATTATATTAACTTCTCACTGGAGTAATAAGATGAATAATAGATGGTTCATCTTTACACGAAACTGAAAACGGTTTCATCTCACCTAAGAAACTAATAATGACATCTTCACTTTTTAAAGATCTAATTGCATCAATTAAGAAATCACTATTTAAATTAATTTCCAATCTATCACCAGTATATTTGTATAAAGTTAAATTATCCTGGCTAGTACCATCTTGAGCAGATTTACATGTAAATATTACATTATTTTCACTCATAACTAATTTAACAATATTACCATCATTATTATTGTTAATATTAAAAATGTTAACTCTTTCTAACGCTGATATTAAATCGTTAGAATTAGCTTCTAAGACGTAATAGAAATTCTTTGGTATTATTCCATCAGTTAAAGGGAAATCTCCATTTAATAATTTTGTCGATATTAAAGTATCTCCGATTTCGAATATTGCTTTTCTATCGTTAATATTTATTGTAATAGATTCTTCACTATCGATTGAACGTAAAATTTCTGTCATTGCTTTAGATGGTATTGTGATAGAAAACTTTTCTGATTCTAAAGGAAAATCCTTTTTAGCTAATCTATATCCATCAGTAGCAGTAATCGATATTTTTTCTCCGTTACCTTTGATATTTATACCAGTTAAAATTAATCTGTTGTTTTTATTGCTTGCTGCAAAAGCTACATGTTGAATTCCATCTACAAATTCTTTTGTATTTAACTTTATTTTTACACTATTTAAAGTGCTAAAATCTAAATTAGGGTAATCGTTAGCATCTATGCAATTTAGTTTAAAATCACTTCTATCGTTTTTAATACGAGCAATATTATCATCTAAAACTTCAAATGTTAATTCTTCACCATCAATTTTTTTTGCAATTTCAGTAATAATATAATTACTAACTAAAATTTCACCTTGTCTAACATCTCTAATTATTTCTTTATCATTTTTAAAGAAAGGTATTGTTGTAGTGATTGCTAAATCATCATTACTTCCTGTTAATTCTAAAGAATTTGTAGTTAAAACAATTTTAATATTTGTATTTATTGGTCTAGGACTTTTTAAAGGTATAATTTTTCCTACTTGTAATAATGCTTTTAAGAATTCGTTTTTGTTAATAGTAAATTTCATATTTTCTCCTTTTAAATATAATAATAATGTTTGTAGAAATTGTTAATAACTTTATAAAGTAACTTTATTATTCCCTTTTAATCGAGATTTTAACTCTTCAATAGCTAATTTTGTTTGTGTATCTGTTGTTAATAACTGCTCTACTTTATTAACAGAATGAATAATAGTTGTATGATCTCTCCCTGAGAAGATTTCTCCTATTTTATCAAGAGACATATTTGTTATTAATGTTCTGATTAAATAGATTGCAATATGTCTAGCGAATACAATTTGAGCAACTCTTAATTTACCTGTTATTTGATTTACACTTAAATTATAGTATGCAGAAACAGTATTCAAAATTTTATTTGCTGTAAGCTTATTTTTAGAATCTTTAGAATCAAGTAAATTGTTTAAAGCCTCATAAGCTAAATCTAGTGTAATTTTATCAGCGTGTTGCATATTTTTTATAAAAATAATACGATTTAGCGCACCATTTAATTCTCTAATTGAATTTTTAAATTTTTCAGCCATTAAAGAAATTACTTCAGGATCAAAGTCATCTAAAGATAAATTTGCACCAACAATCTTCTTTTTTAAAATATTTTCGCACATTTCTACAGATGGTTTTGTAATTTGAACAGTTAATCCGTCCATAAATCTAGAAACAAGTCTGGCATCAATTCCGTTAAGTTCGCTAGGTAATTTATCGCTAGTTAAAACAACTTGTTTTTTGTTTTGTAAAAAATATTGATAGATATCAAAGAAAAATTCTAATGTTTTTGTTTTATCTTTCAACATTTGAATGTCGTCAATTAAGAAAACATCGTAATTTTTAATATATTTTGATAATTGTTCGTTATGATCTGAACCATTAACATAATCTATATATTGATATAAAAATTCTTGTGCTGTTACATACAAAATTTTTGAAGATGGTGTTTTTTCTTTAATATAATTTCCTATAGCATTTAATAAATGAGTCTTACCTAATCCACTATCACCATAAATAAATAATGGATTATAAAATTTACCTGGAGATGAAGCGACTATTAAACCAGCTTGTGAAGCTTCTTTATTGGATGGTCCAACGACAAAACTATCGAAATTAAAGCTAGGATCTAAATTACAATTTTTAAAGAAAACACTATCATTTGTCGCCTCAATTTCTTTAAAAGGTGTTTTTTGAATCTCTTCTTGTGATGAGAAAATAATTTTAAAATTAGAACCTGTAAGTTTGTTTACTATAGAAGTTATTAAGTCTAAATATTGTTGGTTTAAAATAGATGCAGAAAGTCTTGAATCGCAGACTGCAATAATTTTATCACCTTGAATTGTGTTTATATAGCTATCTTTTAGAAAAGTGTTGAAAATCATTTTATCAACTTCATTTTCTAAAATTTGAAGAGTTTTTTGCCAAAGTACAGAAATTTCATTTAAAGTTTTAGTTTCCATTCTTTGACCTCCAAAAATATATTTATATTTTATTCTTTTTTATAGGCTTAATAAAGAGAAAATTTAGTGTAAAAAAAGTTTTCCACAATAAAAAAAATAAAAAAACGTCGATATAATCGATATATTTAATTTTTCCACAATTTTATATTGTTAATAAGTTCTAGTAAAATGTTGAAAAGTTTTTGCTCTGTTTAAAAGTTAATATCTTTTAACAAAACAATAGATATTAACAGTTAGTTAATATTGTTATAATCAAATGTTTTTTATGTTTTCAACATTTAAAAAAATAATAATTAACAATAAGTTGAAAAAAATATTTTTTAATTACCAATGTAGCAAGTCTAAAAATTTAAAATATTTGACTTATATGTATAAATACATATATAATTTAAAGGCAACAAAATGGAGGATTATATATTATGGCAAGCAAAAAAACTTATCAACCAAGTAAGTGTCACAAATTTAGAACACATGGTTTTAGAGCAAGAATGGCTTCTAGTCACGGAAGAAAAGTCTTAGCTTTAAGAAGAGCAAAAGGAAGAAAATCATTAACTGTTAGTGATAGATGAAAAAACGTTTTGTAATTAAAAAATATAGGGAATATCAATTAATAATTAAAAAAAGAAACTATAAAAAATCTGATAATTTTAATATTTATTATCAAAAAAACGATTTTGGTTTTAGTAGAGTTGGTCTATTAGTTAGTAAAAAGAACGGAAATGCTGTTATTAGAAACAAAATAAAAAGACAAGTTAGAAGTATTGTTGATGAAACATTAAATTACAAAGAAGGAATTGATTTTGTAATTGGTATTTCAAAAAAATACGATATAGAAAAATTTAATGAAAATAAAATTGAACTTATCAGATTAATAGGCTCTATAAAAGGAGAAAATAATGAATAAAAAAACAAAAATTACTTTAGGAGTTGGAGCATTAGTTGTATTTGCTGGTGTTTTATCTTCTTGCAATTCTTTTTGTAGCAATACTGATGTAACTCATTATTTATATGCTTATGACCCTTTAAACAATATTTATTTTAATTCAAAAGATGACGCTATCGATTATATCGAACAAACTTTTAAAGAACAATCATCTTACGATAAGGAAAATAGTACTTATGATGCAGGTAAGGTCTATTTTAAAAATGATGATACAAAAAACTTAAAAGATAACGAAAGTGATTTTATTAAACAAGTTGATGGATCTTCATTATATTATGTTGTTCCAAATAACTATGTTTTAAAAGGATGTTCCACTGCTGTCGATTCAACAACAGGAAATCGAGGAAACATCGAATATATTTTTGGTTTAAATTCTTTTACAAAGTCTTTATATTCTGAAAATTCTTCAACAGGTATTATTTTACCTGCTTTTTCGTATGTAGAAGAATTAGATAAGAAAGTTTTAAAAAATATTGTTGAAAATGTCTCTTTATATTCAAATTTTGGATATGAAGCTCATATAGATTTAAACAGTGTTAAAAATATCACATTATCTACTGTTACTTTTGAAGATCTTTATGGTTATTCATATAGCGAATTAAAAGCATATAGAAAAGGTGATGAAAGCGTTAAATTAGATGATTTATTAGGTAATAATTCAACATCACAAGGAAGAGTTGATAAAGATGGCAATAAAATTAGAGTTGGAGGAAGAAATTATTCTTTAACCACTAATTTAGGTTACTTAAAATTCTTTAATAAAGATGATCAAGGTAATTATTATGCAAATCTTGAAAAATGGAACAATGAATTAGTCTCTTCATTAGGTGTTGAAAAGACGATGTCATCAAATTATTTAAATGCATATAAAACGAAATTAAATCAAAAAGTTAGCGCATTAAAAACTTGTATTACTATTAATCAAGGATTTTACGGACATACAAGTGATGATCCATTAAATGATACAGTTAGCATTGAAGGAAAAGCTGGAAACTTCTGGAGCGATTGGGGAAATGCATTTAGCCAACATGGTTTCTTAGAAGGTCTTCTTGTTTATCCAATTTCTTATTTAGTTGATTATTTTGCTCATTCGTTTGGAATGAATGGTTGGGGACAAATTTTATCTGTTTTACTTGTAACAGTTATTGTTAGATTATTATTTATGGCAATTACATTACCATCTACAATTTCTCAACAAAAACAACAATATTTACAACCTGAATTAACAAAGTTACAACAAAAATATCCAAATAGTAATACAAATGACTATGAAAAACAAAGATTAGCACAAGCTCAAATGGCGCTTTATAAAAAATATAAAGTACATCCATTCTTATCTTTCTTAACAATATTCATCCAATTACCATTATTTATTTGTGTTTGGAACGCAATGCAAGGTTGTGCTGCTTTAAGTAGCGATGCTGTTTTAGGATTAAGATTGAGCGACACTATTTGGAATGTTCTTTCTAATTTTAGTGGTTGGCCAGGAAATGCTGGTTGGTGGACTGCACTTGTTCTTATTTTATTAATGTCAGCAGGACAAGTTTTATCGATGTTAATTCCACAATGGCTAAATAAGAAGAGAATGAAATCAATTCAAAAAACTGGTGTTAATCCAGCTTTAGATAAGCAAACAAAGACTATGAAATATGTCCAATGGGGTATGATTATATTTACAATTATACTTGGATTCACACTTCCTAGTGCTATGGGTGTTTATTGGTTAGCAGGTTCAATATTTAATATTGTTCAATCATTAATAATGCATTTAATATTTTCAAAGAAAAAAGGAGTCAATAAATAATATATGAAAGAAATTACTGGAAAAACAGTTGAAGATTGTTTAGAAAAAGCTTCAATAGAACTCGGTGTTGATAAAGATTCAATTACATACGAAGTTATCGAAGAAAAGAAAGGAATTCTTGGATTTAATAAGAAAGCTACAGTTAAAATTGTAGAACTTATCGATGTTGTTGATTTTGCTGAAGAATATCTTAAAAATGTATGTGCAGCTTTAGGATTAGAAGTAAGTTTAAAATCATTTACTAGAGATGATGTAATTAAAATTTTAATTGAAACAAATAACAATTCAGTTCTTATTGGTAAAAACGGTTCAAAATTACAATCTTTAAATGAATTAACAAAATTAGCGGTTAGTTCAAAATTTAAGAAAAAGTTTAGAATTTTATTAGATATCGGTGATTATAAAGATAAAAAATACCATAAAGTCATCGGCGTTGCTAAAAGAGCTGCTAAAGAAGTATTAAAAACACATATTGATGTTAAATTAGATCCAATGACACCAGATGAAAGAAAGAAAGTTCATAATGCTTTAAGCAGTTATAAAAACATTAAAACTGAATCAATCGGCGATGGAAAAGATAGAGCAATCGTAATTAAATATGTTGCTACCTCTACTACTTCTTCTTTAGAAAACGAAGAAGAAACAAAAGAAAACTAATTAATATTATGTTTGAAACAATTGTCGCGTTAGCTACGCCACCTATTAAAAGTGCACTTGCAATTGTACGTTTAAGTGGAGACAATTGTTTTTTTGTAGTTAATAAATTTTTCTCTAAAGATTTATTTAAATATGAAAAAAATACAATTTTACATGGAAAAATTGTTGAAAATGGAGAAACTGTCGATGATGTTGTTTTGCTTTTGTACAAAGAACCACACTCATTTACCGGTGAAAATAGTGTCGAAATAATTACCCATGGGTCTCCTTTAATTTTTAATAAAGTCATTGAATTAGCTATTAAAAATGGTGCAAGGATGGCTGAGAGAGGAGAATATACCTCAAGGGCTTATTTACATAATAAATTAGATTTAATTCAAGCTGAATCGGTTAATGATTTAATTAACGCTGAAAGCGAAGAAAGTAAGAAATTATCTTTAATGTCTTTACAAGGCAAAACATCATCCTTAATCGAACCAATTAAGAAAGATTTTATTGATTTACTCAGTAATATTGAAGTAAATATTGATTACCCAGAATATAAAGATATTGAAGTTATTAATAGTCAAAAGATTTTAGAAATATCTAAGAAGAACCTTAATTATATAGATGAATTAATTAGAGATGGTAAAAAAGGAAAAATTATTAAAGATGGTATTAATATTGCTTTAGTTGGTAAACCTAATGTAGGTAAATCATCAATATTAAACGCTTTAATTGGAGAAGACAAAGCTATTGTTACTGATATAAAAGGTACAACTAGAGATGTTGTGGAAGGTAAATTTATATATAAAGGTGTAGTTATTAATATTTTTGATACAGCTGGTATAAGAGAGTCTTATGATTTAATTGAAAGTATTGGCATTAAAAAATCTAAAAATAAAATTGAAGATTCTGATTTAGTTATTATGATAAAAGATCCTTTAAATATAGATTCAGAAGATGAAGAAATTGAAAATTTAATTAAAGATAAAAATCATATAATTGTTTACAACAAAAGTGATTTAATTTCTAATTTTGATAAAGGTAAACTTTATGTTTCTGCTAAAAATAGCGATATTGAAGCATTAAAAAATGAAATAATCAATAAATTCGGATTAGAAACTAAAAACTTTAATAATCCTTCAATAAATAATGCTAGAGAAATTGGTATTTTAGAATCTGTTAAATTAGATATAAACGATTTAATTTTAAATATAGATTTACCGGTAGATCTATTAGCAAGCAAGATTAAAGAAATTATAAATAAACTTCTTTCAATTACTGGAGAAGATTGTGACTTTGATATTATGAAAGAAATCTTTTCTAGATTTTGCGTTGGGAAATAATATGATTTTTGATACTCATATACATTTAAATGATGAAAAATATGAAGATGTAGAATCTTTAATTTGTAATGCTTATAAAAAAGGTGTTACTAGATTTTTGTGTATTGGTTACGATTTAAAAAGTAGTCAAAAAGCAATTGAATTAGCAGAAAAATATGATTGTGTGTATGCTAGTGTTGGAATTATTCCTACTGAACATAAACAGTATAACGAAACAAGTATTATTGAGTTAGAAAAGTTAATTAAAAAATCTAATAAAATCATTTGTGTTGGTGAGATAGGATTAGATTATTATTGGGAAAAAGAAGACGAAATTAAAGAAACTCAAAAGAAAATGTTTATTGAGCAAATTAATTTAGCGAATAAATATAATTTACCTATTTCAATTCATGCCAGAGATTCCTTAAGTGATACATTAGAGATTTTAAAAAAATATAATGTAAATAAAAAAGGAATTATGCACTGCTATTCTGGTTCTTTAGAGATGGCTAAAGAATTTATTAAATTAGGGTATAAAATTGCTTTTGGTGGCGTTTTAACTTTTAAGAATTCAATTAAAACAAAAGAGGTATTATTAGGTATTAATATTAAAGATGTAGTTTTTGAAACCGATGCACCATATTTATCACCAACTCCTTATAGAGGTAAAATTAATTTTCCTGAATATATTGTTGAAACAGTTAAATTCGCGGCAAATTTATTAAATATGAGTCAAGAAGAACTAGAAAAAATAACTTTTAATAATTCTTTTAAAATTTTACACGTGGAAAATTATGAAGAAGAATCTAAATAAATATTTAATTGTTGTAGAAGGTAAAACTGATATAGATTTTTTATCTAGTTTTATTGATAGTAATTTTTATAGTGTTAATGGATCGGCTGTTAATAATAAAGATATCAATTTTATTAAAAATAGCTATGACAAAGGATTATCAATTATTATTTTAACTGATCCTGATTATCCAGGAGGAAAAATAAGAAATTATATAAATTCTTCTAATATTCCTTGTTATAATGCTTATGTAAGAAAAGAGTTTTCTATAAAACATGGTAAAGTTGGAGTTGCTGAATCTACAAAAAACGAAGTGTTAGATGCATTAAATAATTTAAAATGTTATGAAAATAATACAGAAATTAATAAAGAAAACATCACAATTAATGATCTAATTAAATTGGATTTAGTAGGTAAAAACAATTCAAATTATTTAAGGAATAAAGTTGCGGAATATTTACATATTGGTCATTGTAATTCTAAACAATTTATAAAAAGAACTAATATGTTAAATATGAAATTAGATGATATAAAGGAGGCTTTAAAGAATGTTAGATAGTAAGGAAATCATAGACTTTTTTAAGTTAGAAAATAGTCATGCAAAAAAAGAATTAGGTCAAAATTTCTTAATTAATAAAAAAGTTTGTGAAAATATTGTCTCTTTATTGCCTATTGATAATAACGATAAAGTTTTAGAAATAGGACCAGGATTAGGTGCATTAAGTGATATTTTAATTAGCAAAACAAAGGATTTAACGTTAGTTGAATATGATGCGAAATTTGTTAATTTTTTAACTCTTTCATATGAAAATAAAGCAAATGTAAAAATAATTAAAAACAATATTTTAAAAGTAAATGACGAGGGATTTAATAAGGTTATTGGTAATTTACCTTATTATATGACAACTGAAATTCTTCAATATATAACTTTTAAGTTTGAAAAATTTGAATATGGTGTCTTCATGGTTCAAAAAGAATGTATAAAAAGAATTTTATCATTATCTGGAAAAGATTATTCTGCATTTAATATCTTTTTAAATTATGGTTTTGATGTTAAATGTGTTTTTGATGTAGGAAAGAATAATTTCTTCCCAGTTCCTGGTGTTGATTCGACAGTATTCACGTTAAAGAAAAAAGAAAATATTGACATTAATTTTGCTAAAAAAATATATAAAGTTGCTTCTTCTTTATTTATAAATAGAAGAAAGACTATATTAAATAATTTAAATGCTTTTATAAAAAATAAAGAGGTATCATTAGATATATTAAATATTGCTAGTCTAAAAGAAAATTATAGAGCTGAACAATTAACTGTTGAAGATTATATAAAGTTAACTAATATATTAATAGATAAAAGCTTAATTAAGTGAGGATAAAATATGATTGAGAAAGCATATGCTAAAATAAATTTATATTTAGATGTTTATTCAAAAAGGGAAGATGATTACCATAATTTAAAAATGATTATGTTACCTTTAAAGTTACATGATTCTTTAGAAATTAATTTGTTAAACAATGCAGTTGATGATTTTGTTACTTGTGATGATTTTTCTTTAACAATTAATAAGTATAATTTATGTCATAAAACTATTGATTTAGCTAGGGAAAAATGGGGATTTAAAGAACATTTTAGAATTCATATTCATAAAAATATTTTTCTTCAAGCTGGATTAGGTGGAGGAAGTGCAGATGCTGCTGCTACTTTAAGGGGCATTGTTAAATTATTAAAAATAAATGTAAAAGATGAGGAATTGATTGAAATTGCTAGTCAAATTGGGTCTGATGTGCCTTGGGCAATCGATAACAAACCATGTATTGTTGAATCTAAAGGTGAAATTTTGAAACCTTTTCAAATTCAAAAAAAATATTTTGTTTTATTGGTTAAACCTAAACAAGGTTTATCAACTCAGGTTGTTTTTCATAAATGTGATGAATTAGGTTATGAATATAAAGATAGAATTGATTTGGTAAAACAAAATTTAATTAATGGAGACTTAAAAGAATTAGGAAATAACGTATTTAATGGCCTAGAAAATTCAGCAATATCTTTATTACCAGAGATAAAAATAATTAAAGAAAAATTAAAGGAAGATGGTATGGAAGTTGTTCAAATGAGTGGAGCTGGATCAACAGTATTTGCTTTAAGTGATGATTTGAAAAAGTGTAAAAAATTATTAATTAAATATATGAATGAAGGATATGATGTTGAATTAACAAGTTTGTTATAAATATTAAAAAAATAAAAAAGAGCTACGATTTCGTAGCTCTTTTATTATTCATGAATCTAATTATTTAGATTTTTTTGCTTCACTTCTTTTTAAAGTGATTTCTGCTTGAGCAGCAGCTAATCTAGCAATTGGGACTCTGAATGGTGAACATGATACATAGTCTAATCCAACTCTATTGAAGAATTCGATTGATTCTGGATCTCCACCGTGTTCTCCACAAACACCGCAAAGTAATTCAGGTCTTGTTGCTTTACCATCTTTAACAGCCATATTAATTAATTTGCCGACACCTTTTTGGTCAACGTGTTGGAATGGATCTTCTTCAAAAATCTTCTTTTCATAATATGAACCAAGGAATTTTGAAGCATCATCACGTGAGAAACCAAATGTCATTTGAGTTAAGTCGTTTGTACCAAAACTGTAGAATTCAGCTTCTTTAGCGATTTCACCACTTAATAAAGCAGCTCTAGGAATTTCGATCATAGTACCGACATGGTATTTCATGTTGACGCCATTTTCTTTAATAACTTTATCAGCTTCTTCAGTGACGATTGATTTAACATACTTAAATTCTTTAATATCGAGTGTTAATGGAATCATGATTTCAGGTTCAATATCTTTACCTGTATCTTTACTAGCTTTAATAGCAGCTTCGATAATAGCTCTTGTTTGCATTCTTCCAATTTCCGGATATGTAACATCAAGTCTACATCCTCTATGTCCCATCATAGGGTTAAATTCGTGTAAATATTCAATTCTATCTTTGATATCTTTAACGGATTTATTTAAAGATTTTGCTAATTCTTCAATCTTATCTTCTTCTTGTGGAAGGAATTCGTGAAGAGGTGGGTCTAATAAACGAACATTAACATTAATATGTTCTAAGTTCTTCATGGACATAAATAATCCATAGAAGTCATCTCTTTGATATGGAAGTAATTCCGCTAATGCTTCTTCTCTTTGTTCGACTGTATCAGCAAGAATCATTCTTCTCATATGGAAAATTCTGTCTTTGTTGAAGAACATATGTTCTGTTCTACATAATCCAATACCTTCTGCACCAAATTCAGCAGCTTGCATAGCATCTTTTGGAGTATCTGCGTTAGTTCTGATAGATAATCTTCTATATTTATCAGCAAGTTTCATCATACGTCCGAAGTTACCAGCTTTTGTATCTGCTGGAACAAGTTTCATACTACCTTCATAGACTGATCCTGTTGAACCATCTAAAGATAATGTATCACCTTTTCCGTAGACTTTTCCGTTAATTGTAACAGTTTCTTTTTCTTCGTTGACGATAGCTGCGCTACAACCTGTAATACAGCATTTACCCATACCACGAGCGACAACTGCAGCGTGAGAAGTCATACCACCACGCATTGTTAAGATACCTTCACTAGCGTTCATACCTTCGATATCTTCTGGAGATGTTTCAGCTCTGACTAAGATGACTTTTTCACCTTTTTCATGTCTTTCTTCAGCATCTTTTGCGTTGAAACTTAAATGTCCAACACCAGCACCTGGAGATGCAGGGTTACCAACTCCGATTGGAGTATTTTTCTTTAATTCTTTTGTATCAAATGTAGGGTGAAGTAAGCTATCAAGTAATTTTGGTTCAACTCTTAATACAGCTTCATCTTCTGTAATTTTGCCTTCATCTAATAAATCTAAAGCGATTTGTAAAGAAGCAGCAGCTGTTCTTTTACCATTTCTTGTTTGAAGGAAGAATAATTTACCGTTTTCAACAGTATATTCCATATCTTGCATATCTTTATAATGTTCTTCCATATTTTTGATGGTTTTTTCAAATTCAGCATAAACTTCTGGCATTTGATTCTTTAAATAATCGATGTGGTAAGGAGTTCTAATACCAGCAACGACGTCTTCACCTTGAGCTTGAGGAAGGTATTCAGCATAAACTACTTTTGCACCAGTTGATGGGTCTCTTGAGAAAGCGACACCAGTTCCTGAATTTTCATTTAAGTTACCGAAAACCATTGATTGAACGTTGACAGCTGTTCCCCATTCATATGGAATAGAGTTCATCTTTCTATAAACGTTAGCTCTTGGGTTGTCCCATGATCTGAAAACTGCAGTGACAGCTTCATGTAATTGAACATATGGATCAGTTGGGAAATCTTCACCGAATGTTGTTTTGTAATATTCTTTATATTGTTTAACTAATACTTTTAATTGTTCTGTTGTGACTTCAGTATCAAGTTTGTAACCGTTGTCTTCTTTAATTTTATCTAACATAGCATCCATGTTTGTTCTTGGATGACCTTTAGCAATGTTAGTGAACATTAAGATAAATCTACGATATGAGTCGTAAGCAAATCTTTCGTTGTTGCTTAATTTTGCTAATGTTTCGACTGTGACATCGTTTAAACCAAGGTTAAGGATTGTATCCATCATACCTGGCATAGAAACTCTAGCACCGCTACGTACGGAAACAAGAAGAGGCATTTTCCCTTCTTCAGCACCGCCAAATGATTTTCCTGTTTGTTTTTCAACATCTTTGATTCCTTGATCGATTTGTGCGATTAAGTAATCTGGCATTTTTTTGCCACTTTCATAATAAAGGGTACATGCTTCAGTTGTTACAGTAAAGCCTTGAGGAATATGAACACCAATATGTGTCATTTCAGCAAGTCCAGCACCCTTTCCTCCAAGAAGCTCTTTTCCTAATCCGTAAGCTTCATTAAAGAGGTAGACATATTTTTTTGACATCTTTTTTCCTCCAAAATTAATAGTAGTCAAAATAACCACGATGGTATTATAACATTTTATATCTATGATATAAACAAATAATAAATTATTTTTCTATTACTAATTTTTGCTTGAATTGTTTAAAATAATTGATATAAAGGACAATTTAATAGTATGGAAAAAGAAGAAAAGTTTGTTTTAACAATTGATTTTGGAACACAATCTGTAAGGGTTTCTATTATTGATAATAAAGGTAATTTTGTAGCATTTGAACAAGAGAAATATATTGAGCCATATTTTTCAGTTAAACCTGGATATTGCGAACAAAATCCTGATTTTTATTATGAATGTATGTGTAAAGCGTCTAAAAGATTGGCAGAAAAAAATAAGGATTTGCTATCGAAATGTAAATATTTTTCAATAACTTGTTTTAGAGATACTGCTGCTTATCTTGATAAAGATTATAAAGTTGTGCGTCCGTCTATTATTTGGTTAGATCAAAGGCAAGCGAAATTAGAAGAGAAAATTCCTGCTTTATATACAGCTCTATTTAATGTAATTGGAATGGGAAATACTATAGTTTTTAATAGAAAACGTACCCCAGCTTTATGGATTAAAGAAAACGAAAAAGAGAATTGGGATAAAATAAGACATTATGTTCCATTATCGTCTTATTTTATTTATAGAATGACTGGTGTTTGTGGTGATGGTCCTTCAAATATGATAGGACATTATCCTATAAATTTTAAAAAGAAAGAATGGTATAAATCAATTAAAGGCCTAAAAGCATGTATATTTGGTATACCTATTGAATATTTACCTACAATTTATGAAACTGGGAGTGTTATTGGAGAAATAACAAATCAAGGATATTATGAAACTGGACTTCCAGAAGGTTTAAAATTTATTACAACTGGGAATGATAAATCTTGTGAAGCTTTAGGTTGTGGAGCGATCGATTCAACGTTTGCTCATATAAGTTATGGAACAGCAAGTTCTATCGCTGTAGTTAAAGATAAATATTTTGAACCAGAGCCTTTTTTACCATCTTATGCTTGTTGTTATAAAGGAGCTTACACTGGAGAAGTTCAAGTGTATAGAGGATATTGGATGCTAGGTTGGTTTAGTAAACAATTTGCTAATAAAGAGATGATGGAAGCTGAAATAGAAAACATTGCTCCAGAAGAAATTTTAAATAAAAAACTAGCTGAAATCCCACCTGGAAGTGACGGACTCATCGTTCAACCTTACTGGGGACCATCTTTAAGTAGGCCTTTATCAAAAGGCTCTATAATTGGATTTTTTGATGTTCATACAAAATACCATTTATATAGAGCTATTATTGAAGGTATTGCATACGCTTTAAAAGAAGGTTTGATTGGTATTGTTAAAAAGACTAAGAAAAAAATTAAATATTTAACTATAAGCGGAGGCGGAAGTAAAAGTGATGCTATTTGTCAAATAACTGCTGATATATTTGGCATCCCTGTTATTAAAACTTCTACATATGAAACGAGTTCTTTAGGTTGTGCAATGGCAATATTTTTAGGAATAAATGAATTTAAAGATATAAAAGAAGCAAAAGAAAATATGGTACATGTGAATAAAACATTTGTTCCTAATTTAGAAGCGTATCAAAAATACGATTATTTATTTAGAAAAGTATATTTGAATTTATATCCAAATTTAAAAGCTTCTTATAAACATTTATCAAATTATTTACAAATCAATAACGAGGGTGTAATCAAATAATATTAGCTTTCGAGTTGGTCTTCATTATTTGCCATAGGATTTATTCCTGCAAATTGAGAGCTATATAAGTCGTAATAAAATCCTTTTTTAGCTAGTAAATCATAGTGATTTCCGATTTCTACGATTTTACCTTTTTTCATAACAATAATCTGTTTTGCGTTTTTAATTGTTGATAATCTATGGGCAATAACAAAGCTTGTTCTATCTTTCATAATACTATTTAATGCGTCTTGAATTTGAGATTCTGTTCTTGTATCAACGCTACTTGTAGCTTCATCCAAAATCATGATTTTTGGTTTAGAAATTATAGCTCTTGCAATGGTTAATAATTGTCTTTGTCCTTGAGAAATGTTTGTGCCGTCTTCATCAAGCATAAAGTTAAATCCATTTGGTAATGATGTAATAAAATCGTAAATATGTGCTTGTTTACAACCTTGTATCAATTCTTCTTCTGCTGCCTTTTGATTACCAAAAAGTAAATTATCTTTTATTGTGCCCTTAAATAACCAACTATCTTGTAAAACCATGCCTATTGAGCCTCTTAAACATTCTAAGGAATAGTATGTTATAGGTTTATCATCTAAATAGATGTTACCTGAATTTAAATCATAAAATCTCATTATTAAATTAACCATTGTAGTCTTTCCAGCGCCAGTTGGCCCAACAATAGCAACCAAATCACCTTTATTAACTTCTAAATTAAAATCTTCGATCAACGGTTTATTTTCAACATATCTAAAATAGACATGTTTAAATGAAAATTTTCCTTCAATTTTGCTAGAATCAGATATTAATTTTTCTTTTTTATATACATCGATTTTATAGTCGCCAATTTTATCAAATTCTATATGTTTTCCAACTTCTTTTTCTTTTATTGTAATATTATTAATTGTTGTTTCATATATAAAATAAGCATTCATATTGTTATTTAAAGAATATAAAAATCTGTTATTGATTGAAAATGTTGAATTTTTAAGATCATTATAATTTCTAATATGAATATTATTTTGAGAAACTAAAGTTGGAATTATAAATGAGCCATCTTTTGCTGCTTCTTCTTCATCTAAAAGATTATAGATTCTTTCACCGCTTGCCACTACAGATTGAATAACATTGAAAATTTGGCCTATTTGTTGGAATGGTCTATTGAATAAATTTAGGAACAAGAAGAATGTTAACATTGATGCAGCATCATTTATTATTCCTCCAACTACAGCAATTGCTACGTATGATAAGTTATTTATAAAGAAAGTAGATGGAAAAATAAAACCGCTTAAAAATTGAGAAAGATAGTCGTTTTTAGCTAATTTTTTGTTGTTTTCTTCAAAAATTACTCTTGTATCTTCTTCTTTATTAAATAATTTAATAATTCTATAACCAGCATATGTTTCTTCAATTTGACCATTTAATACACCTAATTGGCGTCTATAATTTGTAAATTGCTTTCCGCTAAATTTGGATATACATACAACAACTAATAAAGTAAAAGGAATAGAAGCAATGGCAACTAACGCTAATTCCCATTGAACAACAAACATTGAGATTAATGTACCAAAGAACAATGTAAATGAAGTGAATGTTTGAGTGATTATAGATGTTAAGTTTCTCGATATATTATCAACATCATTCGTACCTATTGAAAGTGTGTCACCATAAGGAACTCTATCAAAATATGATAACGGTAAAAGATTTAATTTTCTTTGGACTTTTTGTCGCATATTATAAGCATAATTTGAGCTGATATTTACAGCTAAATATTGCGATATAAACGATATTAAAGAACTTCCAATATATAAAGCAAGTAATAATCCGAAACTATATGTAAATGCTTGCCAGTTAATTGAAATTGTATTTGTTGCTTTATCAATATTTAAAATGCTATTGGTGGACATAGCCATAATTTCTTTCATATAAACTGCAGCATAAATTGTAAGCACTGCACTAATTATGGATAACAAAATAACAACAATTATTAAAGGTAATTGTTTTTTAAAATCTTTAATCATTCTATAAAAAGATTTTTTAAAGTTTTTTGGTTTATCTTTACTGTGTCTTCCGTGCATTCTTGGTGGCATATTATTCCTCACCTTTATTAATTTTATTAAGCATTTCGATAGTTTTTTGAACTTCTTCACTATCTAATTGCGATTTAACGATGTCTTGATATATAGGACAATTTAAAAGTAATTCACCATGCTTTCCTTGACCTACACATTTGCCATTATGTAAAACGATAATATTATCTGCATCAAGTATTGAGGATACCCTTTGAGCGACAATAATAATTGATGAATTTTTTGTGTAGCCTTTTAATGCGTATCTTAATTTAGCGTCAGTTTTAAAATCTAAAGCACTAAAAGAATCATCAAAAACATATATTTCTGGTTTTTTAATAAGGGCTCTAGCTATACATAAACGTTGTTTTTGACCGCCTGAAAAATTTTTACCACCTTGAGAGACTATCGATAATTTGCCTTCAGGAAGCTTATCAACAAAATTTTTAGCCTGGGCTATTTCTAAGACTTTATCTATATCATCGCTAGTTGCATCATTATTTCCAAATTTAATATTATTTTCAATAGTACCTGAAAATAGCAATGCTTGTTGAGGAACGAAACCAATCATATCCTTTAAATCTTTTAAAGGTAAATCTTTAATATTATAAGAATCAATAGATATTTCTCCTTCGGTAGGATCATAGAATCTAGGAATTAAATTAATTAAAGTGCTTTTACCACTTCCTGTTGATCCGATTATAGCTGTTGTTGTACCTGGTTTAGTCTTAAATGATATGTTTTCCAATATATTTTTGCTTCCGTCAGGATATTTAAAAGAAACATTTTTAAATTCAATTACGCCTTTATCTCTATTATTAAAGACTTCTCTATTAAAATCTTTTAGATCAATTTCTTTAATTGTGTCTTCACAAATTAATACCTCGTTAATTCTTTTGATACTAGCATTAGCTTGAGGTATCATAATTAATAACATTGCTAATATTATAAATGATTGCATGATTTGCATTGAGTATTGGCTAACCACAACTATTCCTGAAACGGTATTAGATAAAGTTGTCGTTTCAGTAACTGAGACACCACTCATTAAATAATATCCTAATGCAAAAATAGCTACGTAACTTATGTTAAAAAATATTGAAATAATAGGATCCGCAGCAGCCATGATTTTACTGGCTTTAGCAATAGTTTTTGTGGCTTTTAAATTAGCATCATCAAATTTAGAATCTTCAGTTTCTTGTTGATTATATGCTCTTATAACTCTAATACCAGTTAAATTTTCTCTTAATACAATTGTGATATTATCTATATTAATTTGTAATTTTTTAAATAAAGGCGCAGTGACTATTAATAAAATAATTAATGATATGATGATTAAAGGTAAAACAACTGCTAAAACAATAGCTAATTTAGGGTTTGTATAGTTGTTTGTAAATATTAATATAAAAGCTATAACCATGTAGGTTGGAGACATTACTATTGTTCTAATGCCCATGATTAAGAAATTCTTTATTTGTTCAGTATCGTTTGTAGTTCTTGTAATTAATGTAGCTGTTCCGAATTTATTGAAATCTTGTAATGATAAATGAGTTATTTTATTAAAAATTTGACTTCTTAATTCTTTACTAACATAAGATGCCAAATATGAGCAAAAATAGTTTTGAAATGCTGCGCATAAAAATACACCAACACTTATTAAAATCATCCAACCACCTTCGATTAATATTTGGTTTATAACATTATCAGGTTGGGGTATTTGTGTGATTATTTTTTGAATTGAATTCATTTTATCAGGTAATTGAAGTTGTAAATAACATTGTAAAATAATAGCGGCGAATACAGCTAGAACTAGATACCATTTTTTAAAAAGAACATTTAAAATTTTCTTCATAATAATCCTTAAATCTTAATAATATCTAAAATAAAATTTTCGTCAATCTTTTTAATTGAAGAAGGATCTTTAATCGAGGAATAGACTAAGCCAGTTAAATAAAAATAGTATGAATCTGCTAATTGTTTTGCTGTAAATAGTTTAAAATCGTTATTTTGTTCTATAATCTGTTGAAAAATATTAACTAATTTTTTGTATCCTTTTTTATAATAACTTTTAATATCTTCGTTTTCTAAAGAGTTGTATGGTAATGTAAGTAAAAGAAACAAATAAAATCTTTTCTCTTCAGATTCTTTTACACTTTTAATAAATAAATAATGAAAATCTTTGAATTTAGATACTGAATCAGTATCTTTTTGACTTATTTTTAAGAATTCATAGTTAAATAATTTTCTAGATTTCAATGAAAGTTCTTTTGTGATTTCTTCTTTACTTTCAAAATAATGATAAATTAATCCATGAGAACACCCTACCTCTTTTGCAATTTCATCCATTGTAATGCTTTCGATTCCAAAATTAGCAAAAAGTCTTAAAGAAGCACTAAGAATTTCTTCCTTTCTTTTTTCTTTTAGCAATTTGTTTTGTTCAAAAGTTTTAGGCATACAAAAAATATATTATTCATTGACAAAATTGTCAATAATAAAAATTTGCTTATAAATATTTTTTACAATCTTCTACAATATCTTTATCTAAATTATTAATATTTGTTGAATTTTTAATAGAATCAATTCTATTTAAAAATTCTTTTCTTGCTTTTTTATAATTTTCAATGTATTTACGTTTTTTAAAGAAATCTATTTTAATAAATAACTTTCTTGAAAAATGAAGTGCTTTTGTAGATAAATCTACATTATTTAATAATTCATATGCTCTTAAAAATGTATATATTTTTAAGAAAAAATCAGCAGTCATTGTTAGTTCTTTTGAGTGAACAATTGAATTATTTCTTTGAAGATATAAATATCCTCTATAAGTCGTAAATTTAATTTCTTTATTAGTTTTTGCTAAACATATCGAATTAAAATAATAATCTTCACATATTAAATAACGATTGTCGAATTGGATATTATACTTATCTAAAAAATCTTTTCTATAAATCTTATTCCAAACATAACCTCTAATCTGAACATCTAAATATAAAGCTTTTCTAGCTTTTTTTGGAGAACAATGTTTTGAAATTCTAAATTTCGAAGCAAAACCTTTATTATATTTGCCTTCTTTTCCTTCGTATACCAAGTAGTAGTTGCATGAGCCGATATCTGAATCAGTATTCGCGATCGTATTATATAATTCTTTTATATAATCTTTTAAAACCCCATCATCTCCATCAACAAAAAGAATAAATTTTCCTCTCGCAATTTTTAATCCATCGTTTCTTGTATCAGAAGGATTTTTATTACAAACTGAAAGTTTAATAAATTTATTAGGATTTTTTGAAACAAAAGCATCAATAATCTCATTAGAATTATCACAACAATTATCGCTTACACAGATAATTTCATAAGGCAAATCGAATGATTGCTCATCTAACCCTTTTAAACAACTATTTAAATATTTTCCAACTCCATGAATTGGAACAATGACACTTACTGCAATTTCCATAAAAATAATTTTAAATGTTTATAGTAATAAAATCAAAATTATCTTCTTTTGCTTATGATGATGCTTTCATTATATAGTTAAAAATCTTTAATTTATTATTTAACAATAGTAAAATAATTTTATGAAATTAATTGTAGGTTTAGGAAATCCAGGAAAAGAATATGAACATTCAAGACACAACATGGGATTTGATGTTGTTGATATGTTTGCTGATTCTTTAGGCGTAGATATTGATAAAGAAGATTTTAAAGGATTATATATAAGAACTAAGTTTTATAATGAAGATTTAATTTTATTAAAACCACAAACTTATATGAATTTGAGTGGGGATTCCATATCTTTATTGATGAATTACTTTAAAATCTCAGCAGAAGATTTAATTGTTATTTATGATGATATGGATACTAAAGTTGGACAAATAAAATTAAAGATAAAAGGCAGTAGTGGAGGCCATAATGGTTTGAAATCCATCATCTCAAATTTAAAGACTGAAGAATTTAAAAGAATTAAAATTGGGATAGGGAAACCATCGTATAATACTATAGATTTTGTTTTAACAAAGCCTAATAAGGAAGAAAATGAATTAATAGAACAAGCTAAAAAAAATGCAGTTGATGCTTTAAAAATATCCTTAAAAGAATCTTTTAATAAAGCGATGACGATATATAATAAAGAGGTAAGCCTATAAAGTTATTAGATTATATTGTAAATTATTTTAATGGCACCCCCTATCAAGAAAAAGATAGGAATTTTTTTGTTGGAGATTCTTTATTATCATCATGTTTTCTTACTTTAAACCGTTATTTTAAATCAAATGAAAATATTTTAATACTTGCTCCAAATAACTATGAATTAAATAAAATACGAAATCGGCTATTAGCTTTTATTAAAGATGATAATATTATTGCTTTTGAAACTGATGAGTTAATTCGTGTTGAATATATTTCTAAGTCTAAAGAAATGATTGCTCAAGAATTATTTAATTTATATCAATTAAGTAAAGCTGAACATAAAATAGTGATATTAACGCCTAGTTCATTATATAGATACTATCCAAAAAAGGAAGTCTTTTTGAATAGTAAAATCGAATTAAGGAAAAATGAAAATTATGATATTAATGAGGTTGTTAATAAATTAATTAGTACAGGATATTATAGAGTTAATAAGATAGATCAATCTTTACAAATTGCTAAAAGAGGCGACATATTAGATGTTCTTTCTATAAATTATGACAATCCAATAAGAATAGAATTTTTTGATAATACAATTGAATCTATTAAGTTTTTCGATATCGCTACACAAAGATCAATTAAAGTAATAAATGAAGTAACTATTCTTCCAAGTACTTTTTTGATTATAGATAATATTAATAAAGAAAATACTTTAAATTTAATCGATAAATTATATTATAGAGATTTAAAAAATATTCCGAATTATTTAAAAGATATATTAGAACAGGAGATTTTAAATTTAAAAGAAGAAGTTAAAGCTGGATATTTAACTCAGAAAAATTATAAATATTATAGTTTATTGAATAATAATTATTCTTCGTTATTAAATTATTTTGATTATAAATTTTTAATCGTTTCAAACGAGGAAGAATTCAAAAAAAGTAAGGATTTATTATTTGATGATGCTGATAATTTTATGGCTGAATTGTATAAGTCAGGTAAAGCGTTATCAGACCTAAAATATTTTAATAAAGAAGTAAAATATATGGGAAATAATATTGAAATTGATTTAATTTCAAATATTTACACTCAATATAACGCAATAAAACTTAATGTAACTTCACCAACATTTAACGCTAAAAGCATTAATGAGATAATGTTTATTTTTAAAAACTATATTTCAATTAATTATAAAATTGTAGTTGTATTAGAAAACGATTATCAGGTAAATAAAATAAAAGAAATTCTTAAATATTTAGAAATTGATTATATTGTTTCTGACAGTATAAATTTTGTTGGTTGTAACGTATTAATTTATGTTGGGGAAATGTATAGCGGTTTTGAAAATAGCAAAGAAAACATGGTGTTTTTGACAACTAAAGAGTTGTTTGGAGTTAAAAAAAGCAATCATCAATATTCATCGAAATTTAAAGAAGGAATTATATTAGGGAGCTATTTAGAATTAACACCAGGAGACTATGTTGTTCATGAAGCTAAAGGAATTGGTCAATTTCAAGAAATAACTACACTTTTCGTTGATGGGAATCATGAGGATTATATTAAAATACTTTATGCTAATAATGATATTTTATATGTTCCATTATATCAGTTTGATTTAGTTAGAAAATATGTTGGGAAAGACGGTGTAAAGCCTCGTTTAAATTCTTTAAATGGAGATAAGTGGAAAAACACAAAAAAGAAAATAAAAGAAAGAATTAATGATTTAACCGAAAGATTGTTAAATTTATATCAAGAAAGAGCGCAAGTTAAAGGTTTTAAATTTCTAGCAGATGATGAAATTCAAAAGGAGTTTGAGGATAAGTTTCAATATGAATTAACAAAAGACCAAACTACATGTTTAGAAGAAATTAAAAGAGATATGGAAAAGAGTCAACCTATGGATAGGTTACTTTGTGGAGATGTTGGATTTGGTAAAACAGAGATTGCTTTAAGATGTGCTTTTAAAGCGATTTTAAGCGGGAAACAAGTATGTTTTTTGTGTCCTACGACTGTTTTAGCAAAACAACATTACGATTTGTGTTTAAGTCGCTTTATGGATTTTGGTGTAAAAATATGTTTATTATCTAGATTAAACAATGAATCTGAAAATAAGAAAAATATTGAACTAATAAACGATGGTCAAATTGATTTAGTTATTGCTACTCATAAAGTTTTATCCAAAAAAGTTAAATTTAAAAATTTAGGTCTTTTAATTATTGATGAAGAGCAAAGATTTGGTGTAGAACAAAAAGAAAAGATCAAGGAAATGAATAGTAATATCGATATTTTAACAATTAGTGCTACACCAATTCCTAGAACACTTCAATCATCATTGATTGGATTAAAAAGCATATCAACGATAAAAACTGCACCAAAAGAAAGAATGCCTATACAAACATATGTAATAGGATACGATGAATGTATTGTAAAAGATTTAATTAAAAAAGAATTATCAAGAGATGGTCAAATTTATTTTGTATATAATTATGTTGAGTCAATTTATTCAATGGCGAAAAGGCTAAATGACTTAGTGCCTGAATGTAGAATTGGAGTAATACACGGAAAATTAGAAAAAAGCGAAATCGAATCTGTAATGGATGATTTTTATAACGGAGAGATAGATTTATTGCTTTGTACATCTATTATTGAAAATGGAATTGATGTTAAAAATGCAAATTTAATGATAGTTTATGATGCTGATCATTTTGGTCTATCGCAACTTTATCAAATTAAAGGAAGAGTTGGCAGAGGTGATAGGATGGCTTTTGCATATTTAATGATAAAACAAAATAAAGATATTACTGAAGAAGCAAAATTAAGGTTAAAAGCTATTCAAGAATTTACTGAATTAGGAAGTGGATATAAGATTTCTCAAAGAGACTTATTAATTAGAGGAGCAGGCGATATTTTGGGACCACAGCAAGCTGGATTTATCGATGAAGTTGGTGTTGATATGTATTTAAAATTATTAAAAGAAAGTATTGATGAAAAGAAAAGTGGCATTAAAAAAGATGAAAAAATACCTAATTTATTAAATTTAAGTATCGATGCTTATATACCATCAACTTATGCAAGTGACGAAAGTAAAATTGAAATTTATCAAAAAATATTAACTTGTGAAAAAATAGAGGACATATCGTATTTAAAAAGCGAAATGAGAGACATATATGGCAAAATACCTAATGAAACATCGCTCCTTTTAGAAAAAAGAGAGATTGACATTTATTATAACGATAAAGATATTTTTGAAAAACTTGATGATCTATCTAGTTCAGTAAACTTGACCTTAACAAATGAGTTTTCTTCTATAAATGGAATTGGATCTACATTATTTACTAGCTTATTGCCATATATTAACAAAATAAAAATGATGTATACCAATAAACAATTAAAAATAATAGTGTATAAAAGAAATAACTGGCTAGAATTATTAAAGAATATTATGAAAGTGATAGTTAATTTAGATAGAATTAATAAAAAGGTAATGTATGAGAATTGATAAATTTTTAAAGGTTTCTCGTTTATTAAAACGTAGAACAATTGCAAAAGAGCTACTAAATCGTGGTGAATTTCAAGTTAATGGGAAGATTGTTAAGCCTGCTTATCAAGTAAAAGTGGGTGATATTGTCGTCTTATCTTTAGGTAGGCATCTTTTAACAATTGAAATATTAAAAATATTAGAACATGCTAATAAAGAAGAAAGCCAAACAATGTATAAAGTGATTGAGGATAAAATAAATAATGAAGTTGATTAAGTTGAATAAAAAAAGGAATTATGTATTGGCTTGTAGTTTTGGTCCGGATTCGATGGCGTTGTTTGATTTGCTATTAAAAAATAATTATGACTTCATCGTTTGTCATTGCAATTATCATTTAAGAGAAGAAAGCGACTTTGAAGAAAACTCTTTAAGAGATTATTGTAATAAATTTAAGATTCCTTTTTTTGCTAAAGAACTATATTACGATAAAAAGTTTGGTAATCTAGAAGAATGGTGTAGAAAAAGTAGATATGAATTTTTTCTACAAACCGCAATTAAAAATTTTTCTGCTGATATTTTAATTGCACATAATGAAGATGATTTAATTGAAACTTATTTGCTTCAATTAAAAAGAAACAGCGTAGTTTCTTATTATGGATTGAATAAAAAATATTGCATTGATGGAATAAATTACATTAGACCATTATTAAATCATTCAAAGAAATCATTACAATCTTATTGCGATATAAATGAAGTCCCTTATTCAATTGATAAAACAAACTTACTAGACTGCTGTGAAAGAAATAAAATTAGACACGAAATCGTATCGAAAATGAATAAAGAAGAGCGTGTAAAAATTAAATCTGAAATCGAAAAGAAAAATCATGAATTAGAAAAAAGAATGTATGAATTATCTGATTACATTTTAAAATCTATTTTGACAAAAGAAGAAATATTAAATTTTACGATTGAAGATTTTCAACTGATATTAATTCAAAAACTTAAATTCATTAAATGCTATGGTCCACTTTCTAAAAAGTTTGTTATTGAAATTTATGAAAAAATAAAGAAAGATATTCCGATAATTTATTTTAATAACGGATTTAGAGTTTTTTATTCGTATGGTGAATTTTTTATTGGACAACCGATTACCGAAAAATATTGTTTTGATATTAATGATGAGTTTACCCATGTAGTATTTAAAATTAATAGGAAATCCTCATTATTTTCATTAATTAAACAAAAAGCTAAATATATTAAAGCAGTTAATTCAAAAGAAGTTTTTTATAATAATGGAAGTTATAAAAAAGTAAATAGGTTGTTTATCGACCAAAAAATGCCCTATCAAATTAGAGAAATTTGGCCAGGAATTTATGATGAAAATAACAATTTGATATATACA
Organism: Lachnospiraceae bacterium; assembly: GCA_963661135.1. GTDB lineage: Bacteria > Bacillota_I > Bacilli_A > RFN20 > CAG-826 > Onthovivens. The sequence goes on from CAVKZO010000001.1 coordinate 107,381, forward strand.
CCTCATTACCATAAAGATAACGAAGAAAACAATTCTCCAATAATTTTTGATGTAAATTTTTTAGTGGATTGTTTTTTACTTTATAAAATAAAGTAGTTGTTGTAAAATGATACTACTTGTTTGATGAAAGGAGAACGATATGAAAGATAAAAAAAGACCTATATGGTATTCTGTGTTACTTTGGGCGATTATCGCATCTTTAGCTGGTGTTGTTATTTATTTTATTATTAATAATTTTGTTGGTACAAACTATAAAACAATCAATTCTACAGATCTTGAAGAAAAATTGTTTGAAAAATATGAAGAAAAAGATGATTCAGGTACAGTAGAAAACGAAGATAAATATGTTTTTTATACTTATAGCGCAATCGATGATGGGAATAAAGTTGACTTAAAGATGATTGTTGCAACTAAATCATTAAATGGAACATATTCAAAAGAATACTTAAAAATTACTCTTACAACTTCTTATTTTAATGGAGTTGTTGTTATTCCTTCAACTAGCTCTTCTAGTTATGCTCATGCTGGAAGAACTGTTTCAGAAGCTTTATCTGATGAAGTAAGAGAAGCAAAAGTTTTATTTAATAGCAATGTAAGTTTTTCATCATGTGTTGAAAAACAAGATTATATTGTTGGAAACTACACAGCTTATACTGAAAATTGGCTCGTTTCATGGTTACCAACTATCATTACAATTGTTGCGTTTGTCTTGTTAGGATATTTCTTCTTTAAGATGTTATCTTCAAGTGCTGGTGGAAACAGTAAAGCTTTAGATTTTAATAAAGCTAGAGCTAGAAAAGTTGATGATTCTAAAGTTAGATTTGCTGATGTTGCTGGATGTGATGAAGAAAAAGCTGAGATGGTTGAGCTTGTTGATTATTTAAAAGAACCTAAAAAATTTACGAAATGTGGTGCTAAATTACCAAAGGGTGTTTTACTTGTTGGGCCTCCAGGAACTGGTAAAACTTTATTAGCAAAAGCTGTTGCTGGTGAAGCTGGTGTTCCTTTCTTCTCCATTTCAGGTTCTGATTTCGTTGAAATGTTTGTTGGTGTTGGTGCTGGTAGAGTTAGGGATTTATTTAAGACTGCTAAACAAAACGCTCCTTGTATTGTTTTTATTGATGAAATTGATGCTGTCGGTAGACAAAGAGGTGCTGGTATGGGCGGCGGAAATGACGAAAGAGAACAAACGCTTAACCAATTACTTGTTGAGTTAGACGGTTTCGAAGAAAATTCTGGAATTATTGTTATCGCTGCAACAAACCGTGATGATGTCCTTGATCCCGCTTTATTAAGAGCTGGTCGTTTCGATAGACAAATTACTGTTAATTTACCAGATAAAAAAGGTAGAGAAGCAATATTTAAAGTACATGCTAAAAATAAACATCTCGAACCTTCAATTGATTTTGCTCAACTTGCAAAAAGAACTGTTGGATTCAGTGGTGCTGATATTGCGAATATATTAAACGAAGCTGCAATTCTTGCTGTTAGAGGTAAACGTGATTTAATTTCTATGGCTGATATTGATGAAGCTATCGATAGAAGAATCGCTGGACCTGCTAAATCTAGCAAGGGAATGAATGCTAAAGAGAGAGAAATGGTTGCATACCATGAATCTGGACACGCAATTATCGGTTTAACATTAACTTACGCTGATAAAGTTAGAAAGATTACTATTATTCCTCGTGGAAGAACTGGTGGTCACGTTTTAATGGGACCAGATGATGATAGATTCTTAGCTACACAAAGTGAATTAGAAGCTGAAATTATCGGTTTATTAGGTGGTAGAAGCAGTGAAGAAATATTCTTTAAAGATGTTTCTACTGGAGCTAGTAACGATATTGAAAAAGCAACAAACATCGCTAGAAGCATGGTTGTTGAATATGGTATGTCTAGTTTAGGACCTATTCAATATGAAAAGGATACAGGAAGTGTCTTCTTAGGAAGAGACTACACTAATGCTCAAAAGAATTTCTCAAGTGCTGTTGCTGATGAAATTGATAAAGAAGTTAGAAAGATTATTGAGCATGCTCACGAAGAAGCTTTAAGAATTATTAACGAAAGAAAAGACGATGTAATTTTAATCGCTAAAACATTATTAGAACACGAAACTATTAATGAAGAAGAGATTGATTACCTTCTTAAAAATAGAGAAATGCCTCAAGAGACAGTTTCACAAAAAGATACTGCAAAGAGCATGGCTTCTAAAGATATGCAAGAAAAAATCTCTAGTGATGAAACTATAATCAATGGTTCAAAAACTGAAGAAAAAAAGACTGAAGAAGATAAAAAAGAATAGTTAAATGTCGTTTTTTATAGGTGATATAGAAATTAAAAGTAAAGTTATACTCGCTCCAATGGCGGGTATAACTTCTTTTTCGTATAGAAAGTTAATGAATAAGTTTGGCTGTGGTTTAACTTACACAGAAATGATAAGTGATTGTGGTTTAATTTATAAAAATAATTCTACATATGAATTGCTTAAAAGTGATGGGAGCGATCGTCCGTTAGCTATTCAACTTTTTGGTGGTAATAAAGACACTCTTTTAAAAGCGATTGATGAGTTAGAAAAATTAGATTTTCAATATGATATTTTAGACTTAAATTTAGCTTGTCCTGTACCTAAAGTTGTTAAAAATAATGGCGGCAGTAGTTGGCTAAAAGATCAAGAAAAACTATATGAAATGGTTAGTGAAATTTGTAAAAAAAGCAAAAAACCAGTCAGTTGCAAGATTCGATTAGGCTGGGATAGTGTAAATGTTATAGAAACCTGTAAAATATTAGAAAATGCTGGAGTTAAGTTTATTGCGATTCACGCAAGAACAAGAAAACAATTATATACAGGTTTACCACATTATGAGGAACTTAAAACTCTTAAAGAAGTTATTCATATACCGTTTTGTGTAAGTGGAAATATATTTACTGTAGAAGATGGAATCAAAGCATTAAACATTACAAACGCTGATGCTGTTATGGTTGCTCGAGGAGGAATTGGTAATCCTCAACTTATTAGTGATTTAAATGAGAGTTTAAAAGAAAATAAAATCATTAAAACAAATAAAGATGTAGTTAAACAAATGGACTATTTGAAAGAGTATTCTAGCAATTTAATAAAGGAATTAGGTGAAGTTAAAGCGTTGAGAATTTTAAGAGGCATAGCTCCAAAATTTTTAGATGATATACCTAATTCAAAAGAATATAAAAAAGAATTGACTATGTCTATTTCATCAAAAGAAGAACTAAACAATTTAATTGAAAAGATTAAAGAAAGTTTAAAGTAGTAAAAATTAAAAATAAATTAATATATAATATTAAAGCGAGGTATAAATATGGAAGAGAAATTAAATGACCAAGAATTAGCAAGAAGAGAAAAATTAAAGAAATTAGAAGAACTTGGCGTATATCCTTGGGGTGAAAAATTTGTAAGAACTGATACAAGTGAAACATGTAAAGAAAAGGCTAAAGGATTAACAAATGAAATTCTTGAACAAAATCCAGTTAATGTAATTGTTGCTGGCCGTATCATGTTTTTAAGAAAGATGGGAAAAGCATCATTTTTTAATATTCAAGATAAATTTGGAAAGATTCAAGCTTATATTTCAATTGATTCAGTCGGTCAACAAAGTTATGAGATTTTTAAAGCTTGTGATGTCGGTGATATAGTTGGATTAGACGGAAACTTAATGTTTACTAGAACTGGTGAATTAACTTTAAAAGTAACTAAATTTACTTTCTTAACTAAATCCTTAAAACCATTACCAGAAAAATTCCATGGTCTTACCGATGTTGAAGAGAGATATAGACATAGATACGTTGATTTAATAATGAATGAAGATGCAAAACGTGTAGCTTTATTAAGACCAAAAATCATTCGTTCAATGCAACATTATTTTGATGAAAGAGGATTCGTCGAGGTAGAAACTAGCGTTTTACAACCTATATTAGGCGGAGCTAGTGCTAGACCATTTATCACACACCATAATACATTGGATAAAGATTTTTATTTACGTATAGCAACTGAACTTCAATTAAAGAGATTGATTGTTGGTGGATTAGAAAAAGTATATGAATTCGGCCGTCTTTTTAGAAATGAAGGTATGGACACAAAACATAATCCAGAATTTACAACTGTTGAATTATATGAAGCATATGGCGATTTAGAATCCATGAGACAATTAATGGAAGGCTTATTTAGAAATACATGTCAAGAATGTTTAAGTACAACAAAGATTAACTATCAAGGATTAGATATTGATTTTGGCCCAGAATTTAAATGGGTTTCTATGGCTGAGTTAGTTAAAGAAAAACTAGGAATCGATTTCGAAAGAAAAGATCTTTCATTTGAAGAAGCTGCAGCGTTTGCTAAAGAAAAAGGCATTAAATTAGAAAACCACTGGACAAGTAATGGATATATATTAAATGCTTTATTTGAAGAATTCTGTGAAAAAGATTTAGTTCAACCTACATTTGTTCATGGACATCCAATAGAAATTTCTCCTTTAACAAAAAAATCAGCAGATCCTAGATTTACTGAAAGATTTGAACTTTATGTTAATGGAACTGAATATTGTAATGCTTATAGTGAGCTTAACGATCCAATTGATCAAAAAGAAAGATTTGAAGCTCAATTGAAAGCAAAAGAACTTGGTGATGATGAAGCTAATGAAATGGACTATGATTTCTTAAACGCTTTAAATTATGGTATGCCACCTACAGGTGGAGTCGGATTAGGAATTGATAGATTTGTAATGTTATTATCCAACGAACCATCAATTAGAGAAGTAATTCTTTTCCCAACAATGAGAGATGAAAAATAAAGGGTTAAAAAATTAATTAAAAATGCGTCTTGTATTATGAAGGCGCATTTTTTTAATACTTTACATTCAACAAGAATTTAAGTATACTTAATAAGCATTAGTTTGCATTCTTCTCTCCTCAAACTTATTAGATTTGAGGCGAAAGTCCAAAGGGAGGTATTTAAGAATATGAAAAAGTACGAAATTATGTACATCTTAAAAGCAGACCTTGATGATGCTGCAAGAAAAGCGGAAATCGAAAAACTTCATGGATACTTAACAAAAGGCGGTGCTAAAATCGCTTCAGTTAACGAATGGGGTCTTAGAGATTTAGCTTATCCTATTAAAAAGCAAAACAAGGGATACTATGTAGTTATTACAATTACTTGTGAATCTGTAGAAGCTACTAAAGAATTCGATCGTCTTCAAAAGATTGATAGCGCTGTTTTAAGAACTCTTATCACAGTTGCTCACGAATAATTTTGGAGGAAAACATATGGTAAATCGTGTTATTATTGTCGGAAGATTAACAAAGGATCCTGAATTAAGAACTACAGGTTCAGGTTTAGCGGTCACATCGTTTACATTAGCATTTAGCAATAGAACTAAAGGTGCTGATGGAAATGCAACTACAAGCTTTGTAACTTGTAATGCATGGAATAAAACTGCGGAGATTATTTGTCAATATTGCAAAAAAGGAAGTCAACTTTGTGTTGATGGAAGATTGCAAGAAAGAAAATATCAAAGAAAAGATGGCACGAATGCATCAGTTGTTGAAATAGTTGTAGAAAATATTGAGTTACTTGGTAAATCAAGCGGCTCATCAAATGGTAAGAATGCTGATTATACACCAGATAATAATTCAGGAGATGATTTTTATACCGAGAAGAACGATAATGCACCTGAAGACTTAGCTGATGATGATCTTCCATTCTAATCAGGAAAGGAAAATTATGGCTTACATTAAGAAAAGAGTAAGAAAAAAGGTCTGTTATTTTACAAAAAACAAAATCAAATATATTGATTATAAAGACGTAGAAACATTAAAGAAGTTTATTACATCTGGTGGTAGAATTTCTCCACGTAGATTAACTGGAACAAGCGCTAAATATCAAAGACAATTAAAAACTGCTATTGAAAGAGCTCGTTTCATGGCTTTACTTCCATACGTTGAAGACTAATTAACAATAAGGTTTCCATTAAATTGGAAACCTTTTTAAATATTATTTAAAAAGAATGTTTTATTTATTGTATAATATGAATAATCAGAATTTAAGTGGTATTTAAAAAGATTATGAATAACAAATTAAGAAAATTAAAAATCAATTCATTAATAACAACATTGACACAAATAATTATTATTGGTGTTTTTTTAACGCTTTATATTTTAAATCTTTGGGATATGCAAAGCGTTATAGCAACTGAATATATCGTTTATGCTGCATTTGTAATAGTTTTTATTAATGGTATATATATTTGGTGCATGATATTTGCTTTTCATAGAATTAGAAAGAATAGTGATATATCTGCTGAAAACGCCTTAGGAAAGGACATCAATGAAGCTTATTTATTTGGAAAATTAGGTTTGATTGTTGTAGATGAAAACGGAACTATTCTTTGGGTTTCAGATTTATTTTTAGAAAGACAATTGAATTTTATAAACGAAAATATTTATGAAGTATTTCCAAAATTAAAAGATTTTAATGAGAAAGATGTCGCTGAAAGCATTATTTTACAACACAACACTCTTTATTATTCGGTTAAATATTTAAAGAACGCCCATTTATTTATTTTTAAAGATATTACAGATTATGAACAATTGTATTCTTTCTCTAAAAATAACTCTTTAGTTCTAGGAACGATTGTTATTGATAACTATTCTGATATCACTCAAAACGATGAAGATAATAACGATTTAATTTTAAAAGTTAGAAGTGAAATCATCGATTATTTTAGACAATACAATGTTTTGATTAGACACACAAAAAGCGACTCATATTTTGCTGTTTGTTCGTTTGAAAGTTTAAACAAAATGAAGAAAGATAAATTTTCTATTTTAGATGATGTCAAAGCTTGCGGAAAAGGTGAAACTGTTACACCTACATTATCAATAAGTTTCGCTCATGATTTCCCTGATGTAAATAGATTAAATGAAAAAGTAAATGACGCTCTTCAAACCGCATTAGCTCGTGGTGGTGATCAAGTTGTCATCGTTGAAAATGAGAGCGAGTTAGAGTTCTATGGTGGTAAAACCGAAGCTACAGAAAAAAGAAATAAGGTTCAAGTTAGAGTTACTGCAGATAGCTTAAAGACTTTAATTGATGCATCTAGCAACGTTGTTTTAATGGGGCACATAGATATGGATATGGACGCACTCGGAGCTTGTTTAGGTGTTAAAACTATCGTTGAATCAAGAAAGAAACCTGTTTCGATTATCTTTGAAAATAAACTATGTGAGAAAAAGGCTAGGTATGCCCTCACTTCTCTCTATACAAGAGAACAATTAGCAACATTTATTATTTCAACAAAAGAAGCTTTAGATAAAATTAAGCCTACAACATTATTAATTGTTTGCGATGTATCTAGACCTTCGATGACGATGTTCCCAAAAGCATTAGAATTAACTGATAAAGTTGCTGTTATCGATCACCACAGAAGAGCTGAAGAATTTATCGAAAGTAGAGTATTCAACAATGTTGAACCTAGTGCATCAAGCACATGTGAAATGATTGCTGAATACATAAAATATGGCTCAAATAGCGCAGATATTAAGTTAGATCCTACAAGTGCTACAATCATGCTTTCCGGTATTTTTCTCGATACAGGATTTTATAAAAATAAATCTGTAGGATTAAGAACATTTGAAAGTAGTATGATTTTAAAAGAATATGGTGCAGACAACTCACTTGCTTATGATTTACTTAAAGATGAATATGAAGAATATGCATTAGTAAATAAAATTGTAACAAACATGCAAACACCATATTATGGTGTTGTTTATTGTAAGGCTGACCAAGATGATATTGTAGACGGTTCGACATTAGCAAAAGCGGGAAATCAATGTATGCAATTAAAAGGAATTAACGCGGTATTTGTTATTGGTAGGGTCGCAGAAAATTTAGTTAAAGTAAGTGCTAGAAGCGACGGAACAGTCAACGTGCAAGTATTATGTGAAAAGTTTGGTGGAGGAGGACATCTTTCTCAAGCTGCAGCAGTTTTTAAAAACCAAACAATCGCTCAAGTTGAAGAGACTCTATTAAATGTCTTAAATGATTATTTAGCTGAAGCTAGAAACGGAAATTCGAAAGGAGAATAATATGGAAGTTATATTATTAGTTGATGTAAAAGGATTAGGAAAAAAAGGCGAAACTAAAACTGTTAATGATGGGTATGCAAACAATTTTTTAATTGCTAGAAAATTAGCAGTAAAGAAAACTGAAGGTTCAGTAAAAGTATTGAATAAACAAGTAGAAGACGAAAGAATTAGACAAGAACAACTTAAAGAAAAAGCTTTAGAAGTTAAAGCAAAATTAGAGGTAATTACATTAGAATTTAAAGCTAAGCCACAAGCTGATGGAAGTTTATCAAAAAATATTTCTTATAAGGAAATAGAACAAAAGTTAAAAGCAGAATATGATATTGCTATTGATAAAAGAAAGATTATTGATAAATTTTTGATCAACGCTTTTGGTTATACAAAATTAAATATTGAGTTATATAAAGGGGTGACAGGAACTATTAAAGTTCATGTTGTAGAAGAGTAATGGATAAAAATCGCTATCCTGTCGATGAGATTTGTGAAAAGACAATATTAGGTATTATCCTTCTTCAACCAGAAGAAAATCTTTCTGTTGTTAACGATTTAAGTGAAGAAGATTTTTACTGGGATAATTGTAGAAATAAATACCTTTTTACCGCTATTAAAAGTCTAGCGTTAAATGACTGCCCAATCGACATGACTAGTGTCTATAATTTTTTAAACGAGAAAAAGACTATTCAATTGATAGGTGGTTTTGATTATTTAAAATCGATATTAGACTTAGTAGTAGATACTGACAGTATTAATTATTATGTTGATTCATTAAAAAGAACAACTTTATTAAGAAGTTATTTAATGAAATTGAATGAAGCAGAAAATGAATATTTAAATAAACCAATGGAAGATATTGAAGGATTTATAAATAAATATCAAGGTGAACTAATAGAAATTGCAAATAGACGTAAATCAACAGGGTTTGATGCGCTTCATGATGTAGCAATTCAAATTGATGAAAGAATCAAAGCTAGTTTAGGAAATAGCGGAGCAATTAAAGGATATTCCACTGGGTTTTCAAATCTAGATAAAAAGATTAACGGATTAAGAAATGGCAATATGATTATCATTGCTGGACGTCCAGGTATGGGTAAATCTACAATAGCCTTAAATATTGGTTATAATGTTGCTAGACTAACAAATAAACCTGTCGCATACTTCTCTTTAGAAATGGAAAGTGATAGATTAGCTACAAAATTATTTGCTGCTGTTGCTACAGTCGATAGTAGACGTATAGAAAACGGATATTTAGACAAGAACGAAAGAGCTAAATTAAGTGAAGCAAAAGAAAGATTGATGTCTGTTCCGTTTTATATTGATGACAAAAGAACCAACACGATGGATGATATTTATATTAAAAGCAAAAAACTTAAAGATAAATATTGTGAGTTAGGTCTTATTATCATCGACCATATCGGTATTACTGATAAAGAAAAAGGCAAAAAATTTGCAAGTGACACAGAAGAATTAAGTTATAAATCAAGACAATGCAAAAAGATTGCCGGTGAATTAGATTGTCCAGTAATTTGTGTGTCTCAACTTAATCGTCAAGTTGAAGCTAGAGGCGGAAGTCGTGTACCTGAAATGGCTGATTTAAGGGGTAGTGGATCTTTAGAGCAAGATGCTGACCAAGTTTTATTATTATATAGAGAAAGATATTATGAAGATCAAGGTATATCTCAATCGAAAGACGGAAAACAAAGTGGAGAATCAAGCGATAATTCAAATAAACCTGAAATACCACTCGATGCTCAATTAGTTCAAATTAATATCGCTAAAAATAGAGATGGTGAACTTTCACAAACTCATTTGTTTTTCTTCCCTAAATATTCTAGATTCGATACACCAACCGATGAATCTTTAAAAAAATTGAGCGAGTATAATAAAGCAAAATGAAATTAATTAATTTAGGAAGCGGTTCTAAAGGCAATTCTACGCTAGTTTTATTTAATGATATTTTAATTTTAATCGATGCAGGAATTTGCTTAAGAAGAATTAAAAAAGGCTTAGATTTACTCAATAAAAAAATAGATGATATCGATGCTATTTTGATTACACATTCTCATATTGACCATATTAAATATATTAATATTTATGATTTTAAAAAAATATATACAGTTGACAAAGTTTTAGATGAATCAATTAAACTTAATATTTTAGAATTTCAAAAACCAATTAACATAAAAAGAATTAATATTGAAGCGATTAAAACTAGTCACGATGTATCAAATTCATGTGGATTCATCATATATAACGAAGAAGAATCTTTAGTATATATCACCGATACTGGATATATTCCTTTAGAAACTTTAAACGTAATTAAAAATAAAAATTATTATGTCATTGAATCAAATCATGATATTAAAATGTTACTAGAATCTAGAAGGAAAGACGAATTAAAGGAGAGAATTCTTTCATCTTGGGGACATCTCTCAAATGATTTAAGCGCTAATTACATGAAAGAAGTAGTTGGAGATAAAACTAAACTTATTTGTTTAGCTCATTTAAGTGAAGAGTGTAACACTCATGAAATCGCTTTAACAACATATAAAAATATTTTTAATGATTCTAATAAAGATTATATAAATGATATTGAATTACTTGCATTAGATCAAAAAGAAATGGTAATTTATGATAAAGATTAATATTTATTGCATTGGTAAACTTAAAGAAAAATATTTTGGCGATGCATGTAATGAATATATTAAAAGATTATCTAAATATGCTAATGTTAATGTTATTGAATTAGAAGATGAAAAGATACAAAATAACACTCCTGAAAAGATTAAAAAGATTGAAGGGGAAAAGTTATTAAAGAAATTAAAAGATAATGATTATTTAGTTATTTTAGATTTAAATTGTGAAGAATATACTAGTGAAGAATTAGCTAAATACTTTTTAAATTTAGAAGAAAAAGGGATCGGCACTATTAATTTTGCAATTGGAGGAAGTTTAGGTTTTAGTGATGAAGTTAAAAAAAGAGCTAATAAAAGAATATGTTTTTCAAAATTAACGTTTCCACATCAATTAATTAGAATATTTTTATTAGAACAAATATATAGAAGTTTTAAAATAAATAGAAATGAAAATTATCATAAATGAGGTAAGTGTATGGAATTAGAAGAATTTAAAAATTTAGAAGTAGTAATTGATACTGAATATAAAAATATTAATTGTTATAAATATAAAGATTCTATATTTTTTATTGAACCTAATTTTTATACTCAATTAGTATATTTAAAAGAACATTTTAAGAATAATTATAAAGATATAATAAACAAGATATTAGAGATAGCTTTAAGAAATAAAGAGGTGGTATTTACAGCTGATTTTGAAAATCCTGTAGTTAATAAAGATAATTTTATATATAGAGAAATCAATGATGTTTTAGCTGAATTAAAGTTGTATTTTGATAATAAATCTAATCCAGAAAGCGATTGGAAAGATTAATAATTTTTGTGTTTAAAAAAACTTAAATTTTACTTGACAAATAATTTGCGTTTTATTAAACTTAAAGTAGAAAGTTTATATGGAGTAATAAAATGGAAAAACAAGAGGATATTTTATTTAAACTTAATTTAATTGCTAGTAGAGAAGGATTAGAAGAAAGAATACCTTATATTTTAATAAGTAATATTTATAAGTTTCTTTACGATATAAATCTTATAAAAATTAAAGATGATGCATTGTATGAAACGGCAAAAGAAATGAATAAATATGTTTCTACTGAGACAATAAAAGGTATATGTAATTTTGTTGAAGGGCTCTCGTTAGGGGAAATAAAGAGTATAATTTATAGCTTATTATCAGGGCAAAATAGTTATTTAAGAGTTTATAATGACAATTCAAACGATTATATATGTAAACTTATTTATGATTTGTTGAAAATAGACAACAGTAAAGAAATTGTAATGGATTTTGGGTCGGGAATTGGGAATATCTTAGCTAACATTAATAGAGAATGTAACAAACAAGGAAAAATTTTAAGAGGCTTATTAGGTATTGAAATTAACCCTGAATTAGCACATTTATCTAAGATGGCCTTATCAATTCTAGTACAAGATTCTTTTGATTTTAAGGTTATTAATGGAAATGCATTAGAAAAAAATGATTATTCATATAGTAAAGCGTATGTTTTTCCGTCTTTTGGCACGGGAAGATTGTTAGCCAACGGAATAAGACAAAGCTATTTGTTTCCTGAATTAACTTTATCAAATAAGAACACGAGTGATTGGTTATTTATTGATAGTATGTTATATAAATCTTCTTGGAAACGATGTATTGCATTAGTAACAGGTAAAGCTTTATTTAATAATGAAGATATCGAATATAGAAATAAAATTATTAAAGATGGTTTTTTAGAAGGCATCATTGAATTGCCTAACGGCTCGCTTTTATATTCAGGAATAAAAGTATACATGTTAATATTTAGCAGAAATAATAAAGCTGTTAGATTCGTTGATGCATCAGAAGTTATTGATTGTCAAAATAAAAGATATGTAAATTTAGAGTTGCCAATTAAGGAAATTGAAAATATGTATAATGCAGACAACGTAAGAAAAAAAGATGTTAACGAATTAGATGGTGTCTTGAATTTATGTCCATCTAAAGTTCTGTTAAATATTAAAAGAAGTGAAAATGGTATTAAATTGAAAGATATATCTAAAATTTTAACTGGAAATCAATATACTTTTGGTGTATTTGAAAAAAAGGGACTTATAAGTAAAGAACATACAGATTACAAAATTTTAACTTCAAGTGACATTGATAATGGAATTGTTGATTGGGATTCTTTACATTCAATTAAAATGGACAGCAATAAGTTTGATAAATTTGCAGTTCATTATGGTGATGTTGTTATAACTAGTAAATCTTCTAAAGTTAAGATTGTTGTTGTTGATATTGAACCAAGTGAAAAAATATTGGTCACTGGTGGAATGATTTTTATTAGGCCTCAACTTAATAAGTTAAATCCAACATATTTAAAAATGTATTTAGAATCTGAAAACGGACAAGCAGTTATGAAAAGCATTCAAAAAGGAAATATAATAATAACTTTAACTGCTAATGATTTATCAAATATAGAAATACCTTTAATCCCTATTGACAAGCAAAATATTAAAGCGGAAAAATATAATGAAAAATTATCAACCATTGTTGCCTATACAGAAGAAATTAAACGTATTAAAGATTCTTTAAAAAATATATTTGAAGAGGAAGATTAATTAAATGGAATATTCTCAAGTTCAAATAATGAAAATTAAAGAAATAATTTTTAGACAAATTGATAATGAAATTAATTTAGCTAAAAGAAATAATACGGTTGATAAAATTTTACAAAAATATAATATTGTATTAGATGATACAAACTATGAATCATTAATAAATAAAAAAAGCAAAATTTTAATATTAGGGCAACTTTCAGGTAAAATTAAAGATTATTTATTTATAGCTAAAAAGTTAGGAATCGCAAAAGAAAATTTAGAATTTGTTGATTACAATAGTGCCAAACACTTTAGTGTTGAAAGGCTAAAATATTCGTGTGTATATTCGGATATTATTTGTGGACCTATTCCGCATAAAATAGATGAAATGGGAGATACATCTGGATTGATTGCTGAAATCGAAAGAAATCCTAGTATGTATCCAAAATTAATAAAAGCAGTTTCAAACGATAGTTTAAAATTTTCAATCACGAAGTTTAGAGAGTATCTGAAAAAAACAAGGTATTATAACGAAATTATTTTTGAGAGCTGTTAATTATAGTATTATAATTTTATATATTATTTAAATATAAAATTAACAATAAGAATGGAGGTGCGTTGAGTGTCACAAATAATAGATGAAGATATATTATGGAAAGCCGCTGAAAAACTTAGAGATAAATGTGATCCAGCAGATTATAAAAACGTAGTTTTAGGTTTAGTATTTTTAAAATATATTAGCGATAAATTTACAGCAAAATACAAAGAATTAAAATCTTTTGGTGATGGAAGAGAAGATGATGAAGATTATTATATTGCAGAGCATGTTTTTATTGTTCCAAATAATGCTTTGTGGGAAACAGTTGCTTCTCATTCAAAAAGCGAAGATCTTGGTCAAGTATTAGATAATGCGTTTATTGCTATTGAAAAAGAAAATAATCAATTAAAGAATATTCTTCCTAAAACATATTCAAAAAGTGAATTAGATAAAATTGCTTTAGGAGAATTGGTAGATTTTTTCACAAATAACTTAAATATGGAAGACGCAGATGGAGATTTTTTTGGTCAAGTTTATGAGTATTATGTTGGTGCATTTGCTAAATATATACCAACTAAAGGTGGAGAGTTTTTTACACCTAAATCAGTGGTAGAATTAATGGTTGATATTCTCGAACCATATAAAGGGAGAGTCTATGATCCTTGTTGTGGTTCTGGTGGAATGTTTGTTCAATGTTCTAAATTTGTTAAGGAACACCAAGGACTTGTAGATGATATTTCAATTTTTGGTCAAGAGTCTAATCCAGGAACGTGGAAGATGGCTAAAATGAATTTAGCAATTCGAGGGCTAGAAGGAAATTTAGGTGAAAAAAATGCTGATTCATTTACTGAAGATCAACACAAGTCAATAAGGGCAGATTATATTATTGCAAATCCACCATATAATTTAAAAGAATATTGGAAGCCATCTTTAGAAGGTGATCCAAGATGGGTATTTGGTAAACCTGATGAAAAGAATGCAAATTACGCATGGTTATCACTTATGTACGCTAAACTTGCTCCAAAAGGTAAGGCTGCAATCCTTATGCCTAATGGTGCAACAACAAGTAGTACTAATGATGATTATAAAATTAGAAAAGCTATGATTGAGTCGGGTAAAGTAGATGCAATTCTTGCCCTACCTAATAAGCTTTTCTCTAATGTTAGTATTTCAGTTCAATGCTGGATATTAAATAAAGCTAAAACTAATACAGATATTTTATTTGTAAATGCTGATTCTATGGGTAAACTAATTTCAAGGAAAATTAGAGTCTTAGAACAAGATGATATAAATAAAATAATAAAAGCTTATAAAGACTTTGAAAATGGTGCATTAAATGATGTGCCAGGTTTCTGTAAAGGTGCTAAACTTGATGAGATTATTGAAAAGGATTATTCATTAAATCCTGGAAGATATGTCGGTGCTGATGAATCCAATAAATTAACTCCTGAAGAAATTCAAGAAGAATTAAGAAAAACATCAGCTAAATTATTTAATTTAATAAAGGAGGGAAAGGAACTAGAAGAAAAAGTTAAAGAGATTTTAGAAGAAGAAATGAGATAGTGTTAACTATGTGATTTTGGATATCTTCAGAATGAATGTTTAAATATATAG
>CAVKZO010000002.1:0-76048 GCA_963661135.1 Lachnospiraceae bacterium
GGTGCTGAAGGTAGGCGATAGCTGAGAATAGGGAGTAGCCGGGCTCTTTTTTTATAGTTTCTCAGATTTAGAGTGAATATAGTATCTATTAAAAATCTATGAATTATGTTATAATTCATAAATACAAGTGAGAATTTTTTATGGAAAAAGAAATTAAAGTAGAAAAGAAAAACGAAATTAACTTAAAAAAAGAATTAGCAAATTTGATCGGTGAGACTGCTAAAGAAACTTATGGTGTAGTTGGTCTAACAAAAGTTAAATCTATTAAAAATCAACTTGTTATTTTAAAGAAAGAAAATTATGTCGATGGAGTTCTCATATTTAAAAATTTAAAAGATAAATATGATATAGAAGTTCATCTTGTTGTCGCTTATGGAGTCAAAATAAGCGAAGTTGTAAATGAAGTAAGCAAGCGTATCTCTTATGAAGCTAGTAAAAAATATGGAAATATTTTTTCTAAAATTAATGTATACGTCGACGATTTATTGAATTTATAACTTATATAGGGAGTTTTAAAAAAATGAAAACAATAGACGGACAGTTATTTAAGACTATGGTTATTAGTGGATCTAATAATCTTTATAATCATTATCCTGAAGTCGATGCGTTGAATGTTTTTCCAGTACCTGATGGTGATACTGGTATGAATATGAATTTGACGATGACTAGTGGTGCTAAAGAAGTTCAAAATAGAACTGAAAATGATATTTATAGTATTGCAAAGGCTTTTTCAAAAGGTCTTTTAATGGGAGCTAGAGGAAATAGTGGAGTTATCACTTCCCAAATCTTTAGAGGTTTTGCTCAATCGTTAGAAGGTAAAAAAGATATCGATGTAATGGGCTTAAGTGAAGCTTTTATCAGTGGAAGCAATGTAGCGTATAAAGCTGTTATTAAGCCAGTTGAAGGTACTATTTTAACAGTTATTAGAGAAACTAGTGAGAATTTAAGAAAGAAAGTTAAATCTTCAATGAGCATCGAAGAAGCTTTTAAAATTATCTTAAAAGAAGCAAAAGATAGTTTAAAAAGAACACCAAACTTACTTCCAGTTTTAAAAGAAGTTGGTGTTGTAGATAGTGGCGGTGCTGGTTTAGTTAAAATTTTGGAAGGTATGAATGCTGCTCTTAACGATGAATTTATTGAAAGAAATGAAGCAACTGCAGTTGAAATTAAAGGTAGTGCACAAGTTGCTGCTGACGATGAAAATAGCGAATTTGGATATTGCACAGAATTCATTTTAAGATTAGGACCTAGCGATACTAAAAAAGCATTTAATAAAAATAGATTTACTAGCGTTTTAGGGGCTCATGGTAATAGCTTAGTTGTCGTACAAGATGACGATTTGGTTAAAGTTCATGTCCATACATTAACTCCAGGAAATATTTTTAATTACGCTCAACAATTTGGTGAATTTGTTAAGTTAAAATGCGAAAATATGACTGAACAACACAATGAAATCTTATTTAGCGAACATGGAAAAGAGATGGCTGCATCAAAATTAAAAGAAGCTCCATTAGCTGCTCCAAAAGTTCAAAAAGAAGAAAAGAAAGATTTTGCTTTAATCGCTACAAGTAGTGGAAAAGGAATTGATCAATTATTTAGTGAAGTCGGTGTTGAATATATTGTTAGCGGTGGTCAAACAATGAATCCATCAACTAATGATTTTGTCGATGTTATCAAAAAAGCAAATGCTAAAGTTACATATATTTTCCCAAATAACGGAAATATTATTTTAGCAGCTAACCAAGCAAAAAGTGTTTTAGAAGGTGAATATGATGTAATTGTTATACCTACAAAAACAATTATGCAAGGTGTAGTTTCTGCGATGAATTTTAATCCTGATTTAAGTGTTGAAGATAACGAAAAAGGAATGATTGAAGCTATTAAAACAGTTAAAAGTGGCGCTGTTACTTTCTCTATTAAAGATACAGAAATTAATGGAATTAACGTTAAAAAAGATGAATATATGGCTATTAAAGAAAGTAAAGATATCATCTCTTCATTTAAAGATAAATTCGATGCATTAAAAGATCTTGTTAAAAATGAAGTTGATGAAGATAGTGCTATTTTAACCATACTTTGTGGAGAAGATATCACTGAACCAGACAAAGAGAAAATCAATGAATTTTTCTCTTCTAACTATCCAGATATCGATTTAGATGTTCGCGATGGTGGTCAACCGGTTTATAGTTTTATTATTGGTGTTGAATAAATTTAAAATGCTCTTCTTTTTAAGAGCATTTTTATTAAAATAATATTAGAGGTAAAGTTATGAAATTAGTTCTTGATATGATGGGTGGAGATAATGGTAGCAAAGTAACTGTAGCTACCGTAAAAGAATGTTTAAAACAATTTGATGATATTTATTTTTATTGTGTTGGCAATGTTGAAGAACTAAAAGAATTAGAAGGTTTAAAAAATGTAAAAATCGTTCCTTCAAAAACTGTTTTAAGAATGGATGTAGATCCAATGGAAGCGATGCACCAAAAAGATTCAAGTTTAAATGTTAGTATGGATACATTTGTTCAAGAACACGCTGATGCTTTATTAAGTGCAGGAAGCACAGGTGCTTTAGTTAGTGAAGGCGTCTTTAAAATTAAAAGATTACCTGGAATTAAAAGACCATGTTTACTTTCAACTTTTCCTACCATCGAAAAAGGAAAGAATTTTGTTTGTGCAGATTTAGGTGCAAATATTGAAAATAGTAGCGAAAACCTTCATCAATTTGCAAGAATGTCTTCAATTTATTATAAGATTGTATTTAATGAAGTTTCACCTAGAGTTTGCTTATTAAATAACGGAACTGAAGAAGAAAAAGGTACTCAACTTTATAAAGATACATATAAAATCTTAAAAGAAGATCCTACCATTAACTTTTTGGGTAATATGGAAGGAAGAGATGCTTTATTTTCAAAATGCGATGTATTAATCGCAGATGGATTTAGTGGTAATATCTTTTTAAAAGCTACTGAAGGCGGTTGTAAAGCTATGGCAACTTTAATTAAAAAAGCTTTTAAAAAGAATATTTTTACAAAAATTGGTTATTTATTCGCTAGAAAAGGTTTTAAAGAATTAAGTGAAACGATGGACTATAAAAACGTCGGTGGAGCAATTTTATTAGGTGTAAATGGTGTTATTGTTAAGGCTCACGGAAATAGTGATGTTCAATCATTAATTAGTTCTATAAAAATCGCTAAAAGAGCAGTTGATGGTAATATCATAGAAAAGATTAAGGAAAACATATAGTTAATGAAAAGCTTAGATGATTTTTTTAAACGTTTTAAAATAAAACCTCATAATGAAGATCTTTATGAGATGGCTTTTACTCACTCTTCATTTAATAGTGAAGCAAAAACCCATCATCATGATTATGAAAGATTAGAGTTTATTGGAGACTCAGTATTAGGTTTTGTTGTAGCCAGTCTACTATTTAAACATCATAGTGAGATGAGAGAAGGTGATTTAACTAAAGCTAAAGCATCTTTAGTTCAAACTAAAGCTTTAGCAAATTATGCAAAAAAGTTAGGATATAACGAATATATTCGTGCAGGCCACTCATTATCTAGTCAAGAATTGATGCAAAATCAATCGATATTTGAAGATATATTTGAAGCTGTTATCGGAGCGATATATCTTGATCAAGGAATTAATTTTGCTATCAATTTTATTGAAAATATATATTTAGATGATGTAATTAATTTTAAGATGGATGATGTAAAAGATTTTAAGAGTATGCTTCAAGAGATGATTCAATGTGAACATAGAGAGTCTGTAGTATATAAAACAGTATCTTTTAAAGGTCCACCTCACGATAGAACCTTTTTTGTAGAAGTATATTTTAATAATATATGTTTAGGAAAAGGTGTTGGAAAAAGTAAAAAAGAAGCTGAACAATCTGCGGCTTGTGATGCATTAAAAAAGAAAGCGACATTATAAAATATGGGATTATTTAAGTTTTTAAAAGAAAAATTATTTAAGAAAAAAGATAGTGAAGAAGAAGAGAAAAAAAGTGAAGAATCTTTATCTAGATACGATAAAGGAATGGAAAAATCTAGAAAAGAATTTTCTTCTAAATTAGATTTATTAACTAAAAAATATAAGGCAGTTAACGAAGACTATTTTAACGATTTAGAAGAAATTTTAATCGAAGCTGATTGTGGTGTTTCTTTTACTTTAGATATCATTGAAGAATTATTAAAAGAATCAAAAGAAAAAGGTATCACTGAACCAAAGGTAATCAATGAAGAATTAGTTGATAAGATGTTTTTAAATTATCTTCAAGAAGGTGATGATATTAAAAATGAGATTGATTTTACATCAACTCCTAAAGTTTTAATCGTAATGGGAGTAAATGGAGTAGGAAAAACTACATCAATTGCTAAACTTGCTTATAGATATAAAAATCAAGGTAAAAAAGTAACTTTAGTTGCTGCTGATACTTTTAGAGCAGGAGCTAAAGAGCAATTAACTATATGGGCTGATAGATTAAATATCGATATCGTAACTGGAAATGATAATGAAGATCCAGCTAGCGTTGCATTTAAAGGTGTTGTTTTTGGAAAAGAAAATAATTCTGATTTAATTATCATTGATACAGCAGGAAGGCTTCAAAATAAGCAATCTTTGATGGATGAACTTAAAAAAATTACTAAAGTTATTAAAAAAGAGAACGATAATCCTATCGAATCTTTTTTAGTAATCGACGCTACTACTGGTCAAAATGGTGTTTTACAAGCTAAAGCGTTTAAAGAATTAACTGATATTACTGGAATTGTCATAACTAAAATGGATGGAACTAGTAAAGGTGGAATTATTTTAGCTATAAGACAAGAATTAGGGATTCCAGTTAGGTTTATTGGTTTAGGTGAAAAGATAGAAGATTTAGAAGAATTTGATTTAGATAAATATTTATATGGACTTTGTTCAGGATTAATTAAAGATGAATAAAATTGAAGAATTTGATTATATAAATAATTTGTATAGTTTTTATAAAGAATTGTTAACTGATAAACAAAAAGAAGTTATTGAATCATATTATCTATATAACTTATCTTTATCTGAAATTGGAGACAATTTAAAGATTTCTAGAAGCGCAGTTAATGATACATTAATTCACGCAAAAGATAATTTGATAGAATATGAACAAAAACTAAAATTATTTGAAAAAGAAAATAAAGTTAAAGAAATTTTGAATAAAGAAAACATTTCTAAAGAAGTTAAAGAAAAGATTTTGGAGGTTATTTAAATGGCATTTGAAGCATTGCAAGATAAATTTAGTAGAATTATTAAATCGATTAAAGGTGAATCTAAATTAACTGAAAAAAATATGGATGATATGCTTAAAGAAGTGCGTATCGCACTTTTAGAAGCAGATGTAAACTATAAAGTCGTAAAAGTATTTGTTCAAAATGTTAAAGAAAAAGCTATCGGACAGGAGGTCTATACTAAGTTAAATCCTAGTGAAATGGTTGTTAAAATCGTTAAAGATGAGTTGGTAGAACTTTTAGGTAGCGACAAATCCGAATTAAATTACAATAGAAACAAACCTACAGTTATTATGCTTGTCGGTCTTCAAGGAAGTGGTAAAACTACAACAGCAGCTAAACTAGCTAATTTAATGAAAAATAAATTAAAGAAGAAAGTTTTATTAGCTGCTTGTGATGTTTATAGACCTGCTGCTATTGATCAACTTGATCAATTAGCAAAGAAATTAGATGTAGATATCGTCAATATGGGAACAGGTGTAAATCCTGTAGAAATCGCTTTAAAAGCTAAAGAAAAAACGTTTAATGATCATTATGATGTTTTAATTATCGATACTGCTGGACGTTTACAAATTGATGAACCATTGATGGAAGAACTTAAAAATATGAAAAAAGAAGTTCAACCTGATGAAATATTATTATTAACCGATGCGTTAGCTGGTCAAGATACAGTAAATGTCGCTAAGACATTTAATGATTTACTTGGATTAACAGGTGATATCATGTCTAAAATGGATGGTGATTCAAGAGGTGGTGCAGCTTTAAGTATAAGTTATGTTACTGGTGTTCCAATTAAGTTTATTGGTACTGGTGAAAAGATCACTGATTTAGATGTGTTTTATCCTGAGAGAATGGCTGAAAGAATTCTTGGAATGGGTGATGTTTTAACATTGATTGATAAAGTTCAAGAAAATATTGATGAAAAAGAAGCTAAAAAAGCTGTCAATAAAATGATGGATGGTCGTTTTACTTTAATGGATATGCTTGAACAAATGAAGCAAGTTAAAAAGATGGGTAGTTTAAAATCTTTAATGAAATTAATTCCTGGTGCTCCTAAAATTAGCGATGAACAATTTAAAATGGTCGAAGATGAGATGAAAAATGTTGAAGTTATTATTAATTCTATGACACCAGAAGAAAGAGAAAATCCTGAAATATTAAAAAATAGTAGAAAATGCCGTATCGCTAAAGGATGCGGAAAAACAAATGCTGATATAAATAGAATGCTTAAAAAATATGAAGAGATGAAAAAACAAATGAAACAACTTAAAAACTATAAAGGTGGCCGATTCCCTAGTGGTTTTTAGTAAATTTATATCCTTTTTCTATAGCTTCTAATTCTTTATTTGAATAAGAATTTGTTTCGAATTCTTCTATTAACTTTAAATCTTTTTTGGTTAATTTTAATTTCTTAAATAGGTCTGGACGATATTTTTTTGTGTATCCTAATGACATTTTATATCTATAGTTTTCTATTATTTTGTGATTTCCTGAATATAATATTTCTGGTACTAAATCGCCATTGAAATCATATGGTTCTGTATATTGAGGATATTCGACTAATTCATTATTAAATGTTTCTTCTTTAGTAGATTCACTATTTATAACTCCATCTACAAGTCTAGAAATTGCATCAATTAAAATGAAGCTTGCTGTCTCTCCTCCTGTAAGGATATAATCTCCTACAGATATTTCTTTATCAAAATATTTATAGACTCGTTCATCAATCCCTTCATAATGACCGCATAAAATTACAATTTCACTATGATTTGCGAGCCCTTTTGCCATATTTTGATTAAAAGTATCTCCGCGAGGTGACATTATAATTTTTAAAGAATCTTCACTAGAATTCGCTTTTAAAGCATCGACGATCGGTTGGGCTTTCATAATTAAACCTGCACCTCCTCCAATTGGTGGAGTATCAGTTCTTTTATTTTTATCCAATGTATAATCTCTTAAATTTACAATCTGAACTTCAATTAATTTTTTATTGATTGCTCTAGCTATTATAGAGTTAGTTAAAAATCCATCATACATCGAAGGGAAAGTGGTTAAAATTATAAACTTCATAATAAACCTTCGATTACATGTATTACAATATACGATTCTTTTAAATTTATTTCTTTAACAAAAAAATCGTTAAATGGAACATAAAAATATTTGTCATTTAATCCTTTGATTTTAAATGTTATTTGAGCTGGAAATTCTTCAATATCACTAGTAATTCCCATCTCTTTTTTATTTTCATCGTAAACTTTTAAATTTTTTAAATCATTAAAATAATATGTTTTATCATCTAAAATTGATTCATCTTTAATTGCAAAAATATCTAAATTATTTAAATTTTCAACTGATGATAAATCATTAAATTCTTCAAATTTAATACAATCAAATTTAGAATCTTTAATTCTATGTTCTTTGACTGTTACTTTTTTGTATTCACCATTTATTAAAATATATAAATTATTTCCTTTTTTATATCTAATTTCTGGAAAAGTGGTAGTCGAAAAAATCTTTAATTCTCCATTTAATCCGATAGGTTTAACAATTCTTGCTACTCTTAAATATTCCATAAATTAAACATAAAAAAGGAAGAATACTTCCTATTTTTCTTCCTTGTTATCTTGATCAAAAGATTCAAATTTTAAGCTAACTCTTTTATTATCGAGTTTTCCAGCGATAGATAAAATGTCTCTTAATGAATTAGCAACACAGCCTTTTTTACCAATTAATCTTGCGCAATCTTCATTTTCTGCACAAACTAAGAAAGTAATATGCTTTTCCTCTTCGCTTGGTAATTCTCTAATAAGAATTGATTGAGGTTTTGTTACGATAGGATCAATAAGCGTATGAATCAAAGCAATGTAATCCATTATTATTCTCCTTTTTTAGCTTTTTCTAATAAATCTTTTTCTTTTAATAAAGCTTTAACTGTATCGCTTGGTTGAGCACCTAATTTTAACCATTTAATAGCGACTTCTTCTTTAAGAACAACTCCGTCTTTGATTCCTTTTTTAGGATCGTAAGTACCGATTTGTTCAAGGTATCTTCCATCTTTAGAATATCTTGAATCTGCTGCGACAATTCTATAAAAAGGAAGTTCGTGTCTTCCAGCTCTAGCTAATCTAATTTTTACTGCCATAAATATAATTCTCCTTTACGTTTTAAAATTATAAAAATAAAAAAAATGGTTGTCAAGTATTTTTACTTTACAGATGTATTTTTTTGTTTGACTATCACTTACTAAAACATTATAATAACAAAGCGTTTTAAAAATGCTTACGGGTGTTCCGCTTTAATTAGTCACATTATATGAACATCAAGAGAACGAATATGAGAAAGGGGAATGCTTATGGATAAAAATTTAGCTAAAAAAGTAACTGCTTCCCAACTTAGAACAGATTTACCAGAATTTAAAAGTGGCGATACTGTAAAAGTATCAGTTAAGATCACTGAAAATGGAAAATCAAGAATTCAAGTCTTTGAAGGTGTCGTCATCGCTCGAAGAGGTGGTGGAATCGCTGAAACTTTCGTTGTTAGAAAGATGAGCGGTAGTATTGGTGTTGAAAGAATCTTCCCAGTACACTCACCAAATGTTGTAAGTGTCCAAGTAGTTAAAAAAGGTAAAGTCAGAAGAAATAAAATTAACTACATCCGTTCAAGAAGCGGAAAAGCTGCAAGAATTAAACAAGTTTTATAGTTTATTCAATTTAAATTATTATTTAGTGACTATAGGTAGGATGAATAATCCTACCTTTTATTTTTGAGTTAAAAATAGTAAAATTTTATCTATGGAAAATAGTAAAAAGAATATACATTGGTTCCCTGGTCACATGAAGAAAGCTAGCAATCAAATAGTTGAAAAACTTAAGCTAGTTGATTTTGTTATTTGTTTATTAGATGCTAGAGCACCTGAATCTACATTCAATAAATATTTATTGAATTTAGTAAAAGATAAAAAGAAATTATTTATACTAAATAAAACAGATTTAAGTGATGAAAAAGTAACTGCTAGATGGGTTGATAAATTAAATAATGAAGGAAATATCGCGATTAGTGTTTCTTTGCAAAATAAAGGTTCTAAAGAAATTATTTTTAAAGTAATAGACGTTTTTAGCAATGAAAAGAAAGAAAAAATGCTTAAAAAAGGTATTAAAAAGACTACCTGTAGAGCTATGGTTATAGGTATACCAAATGTCGGGAAATCTACTTTTATTAATTTTTTATTAGATAAAAATAGAATGAAAGCAGCAAATACTCCTGGATTTACTAAATCAGTTTCATGGGCAAAGATTAATGATTCTTTTGAGATTATGGACACTCCTGGAATTCTAGAACCTAAATTTGAAAATAAAACTCAAGCGATAAATCTAGCTTTAATTGGAGCTATAAAAGATAATATTTTACCTAGTGAAGAATTAGCTTTCTATTGCTTGAACTTTTTAAAAGAAAATTATAAAAAAGAAGTGGAAAATAAATATCTTTTTGATTTTAATAACATGGAAAATGAGCATGTTTTTTTCATTAATTTAGCTTTAAAAAGAGGTTATTTAAAACATGGGAATGAACCCGATATTGATAAAGCTGAATTCATCTTTTTAAATGAATTTAAAAATGGTGCAATTTGTAAAATAAGCTTGGAAATCATATAGATATGCTTACTGAAGAGAATAAATATTACAATGAAAAAGTAGCTTTTATAGCAGGATGCGATGAAGCTGGAAGAGGTCCTTTGTGTGGGCCTGTTGTTGCAGCAGCTTGTATTTTACCTACTAATTTTAATAGTGATTTAATTAACGATTCTAAAAAATTAACCGAAAAGAAAAGGGAAGAAGCTTATAAATTAATCGTAGAAAACGCAATTGCTTACGGTGTAGGAATCATCGATAGTGAAGAGATTGATAAAATAAATATTTATGCAGCAAGTAAAAAGGCTATGATTATCGCATTATCAAAACTAAATCATCAAATAGATTTAATATTAACAGATGCTATGCCTTTAAAATTTAATGATGTTCAAGTGATTGATATTATAAAAGGTGATGCTAAAAGTAAAAATATAGCCGCAGCGTCGATTATAGCGAAAGTCATTAGAGATAGAATGATGGAAGAATATGATGAATTATATCCTCAATATGATTTGAAGCATAATAAAGGATACGGAACAAAAAAACATTTAGAAGCATTATCTATTTATGGTCCAATTAAAGGTTTTCATAGATTTAGTTACGCTCCTGTTTTTGAAGCTTATAACAAAGATTTAAAACTTAAGATATAAAAAATAGAAAAATAATGCGTCTTGAATAATAGGAGGACGTATTATGAAAATTAACGAATTATTACTTTTTATCTCTTTAAAATATGAAGGTGATTGGGAAAGAATTTACGAATTTATTTCTAAGAAAGAAAAATTTGATCAAAAGGAATTTGAAAATACTATTAAATTATTTAATGGTAATTACATCACGATAATGGATGAAGATTACCCTAAAATTTTAAAAAACTGCACTAAACCACCTTTTGTTTTATTTTATAAAGGGAATAAAGAAATATTAAATACAGAATTTAATAAGATGCTTTCAGTTATAGGAAGTAGAAACAATTCTTTATACGCTAAAGAAATGACCACAAAAATAATTAAAGAATTACCTGATGACATTGTTATTATTTCTGGATTAGCTAAAGGGATTGATGGTATCGCTCATAAAGCTGCGTTAGATAGTAATAAAAAGACTATCGCAATTTTAGGAGGTGGAATTAACTTTATATACCCTAAGGAAAATGAGCCTTTATATAATGAAATTATCGATAAAGGTGGACTTATATTAAGTGAATACCCTAAAAATTCTGAACCTAAAAAAGAAAATTTCTTATTTAGAAATAGATTAATTGCTTCTTTAGGTAAAGCTTTATTTGTAGCGGAAAGTTACGGAAGAAGCGGGACTTCATCAACAATATGCTTTGCTTTACATGAAAATAGAGATATTGGATGTCTACCTTTTAGAGCAAGTGATAATAGCAATTGTAATAAATATATAAAGGATGGAGCAGCTATTATAGAAACAAGTGAGGACATATTAGAAATTTTGAAATAATTTTAAATATTATATATTTAATAGATATAAGGTAAATTTTTCTGCTTTACAAAAAAAATTAAAGTAACTATATTTATTTAGCAGAGGAAACGTATGAAATTAGTAATTGTAGAGTCACCAACAAAAAGTAAAACGATATCTCACTATTTAGGTGATGATTATGTCGTAGAAGCTAGCGTAGGACACGTTAGAGATTTAGCTATATCAGGGAAAGGTGGTTTAGGTATTGATATCAACAATAATTTTAAACCTACTTACTCAATTAATAAGGATAAAGTAAGTGTAGTTAAACAACTAAAAGCTAAAGCTAAAAAAGCTGATGAAGTTATTTTAGCAACCGATCCTGATAGAGAAGGAGAAGCTATCGCTTGGCATTTAGCAGAAGTGCTTGATTTACCAATCGAAACGACAAAAAGATTAGAATTTCATGAAATTACTAAAAATTCTATTTTAAAAGCTATTGAAGAACCTCGTACTATAAATATGGATTTAGTACATTCTCAAGAAGCAAGAAGAATAATGGATAGAATTATCGGATTTAAATTGTCAAAATTGCTTCAAAGTAAGATTAAAAGTCAATCAGCTGGTAGGGTTCAATCTGCAACATTGGGATTAATCTGTGATCACGAAAAAGAGATTTTAAACTTTAAGAGTGAAGAATATTGGACAATTGACGCATCGATTTTAAAAGATGAAAAAGAAATTAAACTTAATTTTGTTTCTCTAAATGATAAAAAATATGATGTTTTAAATAAAGTTGATGCTCAATCAATATTAGATAATGCTTCTGAAACATTGGAAGTAATCAATATTTTTAATAACAATAAAAAAGTTAGTAGCAAAGAGCCATTTAGAACTTCTACATTAGAGCAAAGCGCTAACTCAATACTTGGATTTAAAACAAAAACAACAGCTTCAATTGCTCAACAATTATATGAAGGTGTTGAAACTGATGAAGGGTTAGTCGGTTTAATTACATATATGAGAACTGATTCTACTAGAATTAGTGAATCTTTTGTAAATGATGCTAAAAAATTTATTTTAGATAACTATGGTGAAGAATATTATAAGGGCACAAAAAAGAATGAAAAAGATGTTAAATTTTCTCAAGATGCTCATGAATGTATTCGTCCAACAAGCGTATTTAGAACACCAAAATCTGTCAAGCCATTTTTAAATGATAGACAATATAAACTTTATAAGCTAATTTATAATAGAACATTAGCAAGTTTAATGAGCGATAAAATTGTGAATGTTACCACTGTTTTATTTAGCTCAAATAATGTTAAATTTGATACAAAAGGTTCAACAAATATCTTTACAGGTTACGACATTTTAAAAGTTGATGAAGAAGATAAAAAAGCTTTACCTATTTTTGAAATTGGCGAAAAGGTTGATTTTAATAAGATTGAAAAAGTTCAAAACTTTACAAAGCCTCCTTTAAGATATTCTGAAGGAAAGTTAGTTAAAATTATGGAAGAAGATGGAATTGGAAGACCATCAACATATTCTTCAACAATTCAAACATTGATTTTAAGAAAATATTTAGTTAGTGATAAAGGCGGTTTAATACCTACTGAACAAGGTATTTTAACAAGCAATGTTTTAAAGAAGTATTTCCCTGATTTAATGAGTATTAAATATACTGCTAATCTCGAATCAGATTTAGATAAAGTTCAAATCGGTGAATTAAATGAATTAGAGTTAATACAAAAATTCTACAGTAGTTTTGAAGAAACATTTGAAGATGCTAAAACTAAAATTTATAAAGAACCTTTAAAGACAACAGGCGAAAAATGCCCTGAATGTGGTGGAGATTTAGTTATTAGACATGGGAGATTTGGCGATTTTGTTTCTTGTAGTAACTACCCAGAATGTCATTATATTAAAAAAGAAGAAAAAGAAGTTAAATTAGTCGGAAGAAATTGTCCTGAATGTGGTTCGCCTCTTGTTTATAGAAAGAATAAAAAAGGTCAAACATTTATTGGTTGTTCTAATTTCCCTAAATGTCACTATATTGAAGGTGAAGAAGATCCTATATTAAAAAATGCACCAATTAAAGTATGTCCTGAATGTGGTGGAGAATTAAAGCTAAGAAAATATAGAAAAAGTTATTTTTATGGATGTTCAAACTATCCAAAATGTAAATATAACGAACCATATGATAAAAAATAATATTGAAGTAAATATTATAGGCGGAGGTTTAGCAGGTTGTGAAGCTGCTAACTTTTTAGCCAATAAAGGAATAAAAGTAAATCTTTATGAAAAAAGACCAAAAGTTCAAACTGGAGCTCATCATACTGGTTTATTTGGAGAACTCGTTTGTTCAAATTCTTTAAAGTCTAAAAAGCTTGACAATGCTTGTGGAATTCTTAAAAAAGAGATGGAATCTCTCTCTTCATTGATGATTGAAGCGAGCAAAGTAAGTGAAATTGTTGGTGGAGATAGTTTAAATGTAGATAGAGATATCTTTGCTAATTACATAACTAAAAAGATTAAAGAAAATAAAAATATTACAATTATTGAAGAAGATGTTAAAACGATAAAAGATGGTATAAATATAATTGCTACTGGACCTTTGACGAGCGGCGATTTGCTTGATGAATTATCTAAAATTAGCGGAGAAAAAATATATGGTTTTTTCGATGCATCTTGTCCAATCATTTACAAAAATTCAATAGATTTATCAAATGCTACATTACAAAGTAGATACGAAAAAGATGAAGATGAAACATATATAAATTTAGCTTTAAATAAAGAGCAATATGATAAATTTTATAATGAATTGATAAATGGAAAAAAAGCGATGCTTCATGATTTTGATACTGAATATTTTGAAGCTTGTTTACCAGTTGAAGTAATTGCTTCAAGAGGTTATAAAACTTTACTTCATGGACCATTAAAACCTGTTGGTTTCTCTTTTAAGGAGATGCCTTATGCAGTAGTACAATTAAGAAAAGATGATTTAATTGGTGATTTTTATAATATGGTAGGTTTTCAAACTAACTTAACTTATCCTGAACAAAAAAGAATTTTTTCTATGATTCCTGGATTAGAACATGCTAAATTTGCTAGATATGGATTAATGCATAGAAATAGTTATGTTTACGCTCCAAAAATTTTAGATGATTTTTCAAGAATGAAGATAAATAAAAATATTTATATTGCTGGTCAATTAAGCGGCGTAGAAGGATATGTTGAATCAGCTGCGAGCGGGTTGCTTATTGCATATTATGTTTATGCTCAAATTAAAAATATTGAGATAAAACCTTTATCTTTTAATACATGTTTAGGAGCTTTATTACGTTACATAACTCATACTGGAATTAATAATTTTTCTCCGATGAATGCTAACTTTGGAATCGTTTATAAAACAAATAGCATGGATAAAAGTGAAGTTTTAAAAAGATCATTAGATGATTTAGAAAAATTTAAGAAGCAATTCGATGAATAAAAGTGAACAAGAATTTCTAGAATATTTAAAACACGATTTACAATATAGCGACAATACAATAATCGCATATAAGCAAGATATCGACATCTTTTTAGATTTTCTTTTTCTAAATGGTTATGACTACACAAATATCGATAAATTAGTTATAAGAAACTTTATGCAATCTAGAATGAATTATGTAAATTCTAGAGGAAATAAAGAAAATGAGAGAACTTTAAGGCGAAGAATATGTTCTTTAAGAAAATTTTATAAATACATGTTTAAAAGAAACATTGTTTCATCAAATCCTTTTTTGATGATACGTCAACCGAAGATGCATAAAAAAATGCCTGATGTTTTATATGAGTCTCAAATTGAGCAACTTTTACTTGAGAATTCTAAAAGGACAGATAAGTTAAAAGATAGAGACCAAGCTATATTAGAATTAATGTATAGCAGCGGAATGAGATGTAGTGAAGTTGTTAATTTAAAAACAATCGATATCGATTTTTCTTCAAGGGTTTTAAGAATTTTTGGTAAAGGCAAAAAAGAAAGAATAGTTCCTTTTAGTGAAACAGCCAAGATTTCGTTAATAAATTACATCAAAAATTTTAGAAAGTTACTTTTAGAAGAATGTCCAATTGAAGAAAGAACTAACTATGTTTTCTTGAATAGCAAGGGTAAAAAATTAACTACAAGAGGCTTAGAATACATCATCAATAGTATCGTTAAAAAAACAGGTTTAACATTAGGGTTCGATTTACATCCGCATACATTAAGGCATACATTTGCTACACATTTACTTGAAGGTGGGGCTGATTTAAGATTGATTCAAGAACTTTTAGGTCATGAATCAATCAATACAACTCAAATATATACTCACGTTAGCAAAGAAGCTTTAAAAAAACAGTACAATGAATATTTTCCTAAAGGAAAGAAGAAAAATTGATGGTGCACACTTTATATTTAGTAGTTGAATTATATATATAAAAAATGATAAAATAATATGACTTTTGTATTATGCAAAAGAATACGCACACTATGGATTCGGTTGCCTAGTCTTCAAATATGAAGGGAAAATCGTTAGAAATAGTGGAGGCTTAACAAATTGGAGGAGTCAAAAATGACTGAAGAAAAAGAAACAATCGTTGAAACTGCAAGCGATGAAAAAGAAGTTGAAGTAAAAGAAAATGTCATGGATAGTGTTGTTCATGATGAAAATGCTGAAGTAATCACATTAAAGAAATTACTTGAAAATGGAGTTCACTACGGACACCAAACAAGAAAATGGAATCCAAAAATGAAACCATTTATCTATGCTCCTAGAAACGGAATTTACATTATCGATTTAAATAAAACTAAATCAGCTGTTGAAGTTGCTTATGCAAAATTAAAAGAAATCGTTTTAGATGGTGGAAAAGTATTAATTGTCGGTACAAAAGATAATGCTAAAGAAATCGTTAAAGAAGAAGCTGAAAGAAGTGGATCTTTCTATATTAACAATAGATGGTTAGGTGGTATCTTAACTAACTTCAAAACAATTAGAACAAGAACAAGAAAGTTAAAAGATTTAGAAGCTAATGAAGTTGATGGCGAATGGGAAAAACTTCCTAAAAAAGAAGCTGCTCAATTAGGAAAAGAAAAAGAAAAATTAGCTAAAAACTTAGATGGTATTAAAGAAATGATCAAAGTACCAAATGCAATTATTGTCGTCGATCCAACAATCGAACATAATGCAGTTAAAGAAGCTAACAAATTAAATATTCCAGTCTTCGGAATTTGTGATACAAACTGTGATCCAGATGGAATCGACTATGTCATCCCAGGAAATGATGATGCAAATAAGAGTGTTAAATTGCTTATTGGTGTCTTAAACGATGCTATTGTCGAAGCAAAAGGTGGATTACCAGAATTTGCTTACACAAAAGATGAAGGTAGTGAAGAAGTCACTATGAAAGATGCTATCCGTCAAGCTGATAGAGAAAACGCTTTAAGAATTTCTGCTAGACGTGAAATGCAAAGAGAAAGACTTGAAAGAGAAAAAGCAAGAAGAGAAGCTTTCGGAAAGAGAGAAGAAACAACTTCAGAAGCTAAAGAAGAAAAAACTGAAGAAAAACCAGCTAAAAAAGTAGTTAAGAAGGCTCCTAAAAAGGAAGCTGAAGAAGCTAAAGGAGAATAATAAATGGCTAGCAATATTGAATTAATCAAAATTTTAAGAGAAAGAACCGGAGCTGGCATGATGGATTGTAAACATGCTTTAGAAGCTACAGGTAATGACGTTGACAAAGCATCTGATTGGCTTAGAGAAAAAGGTATCGCAAAACAAGCTAAAAAGGCTGATAGAATCGCTGCTGAAGGTTTAGCTTTAGTTGTCGGTTGCGAAAAATGTGGTGCTGCATGTGTTTGTGAAGTTAACTGTGAAACAGATTTCGTCGCTAACTCAGATCCATTTAAAGAATTAGTTAAAGTTTGCTGTTCAAAAGCTTTAGAGAATAAACCAAAGACAGTTGAAGAACTTAATGAACTTGTAAAGGCTGATTTTACTGATGCTGCTGTTAAATTAGGTGAAAAATTAACAATTAGAAGATTTGATATTGTCACTAAAGAAGAGGGCCAAGGAATTGGTTCTTACATCCATATGGGTGGAAAAATTGCTGTTATCGTCAAATTAGAAAAAGAAGATGCAGAATTAGCAAAAGGATTAGCAATGCAAATCGCTGCTAACTCACCAAAATATGTTTTAACTAGCGATATCCCAAGCGATGTTGTCGAAGCTGAAACAAAAGTTCAAACTGAAGTTTGTAAAAACGATCCAAAATTAGCTAATAAACCAGAAGCTGCTTTAGCTAACATCGTTAAAGGTAAAGTGAGTAAGGTCTTAAAAGAAGTTGTCTTAGCTGAACAAGAATACTTATTAGAACCAGGAAAAACAGTCGGTCAAGTTTTAACTGAAAAACATAATAATGTTTTAACATTTGTTCGTTATCAAGTTGGCGAAGGTCTTGAAAAGAGAAAAGATGATTTTGCAGCTGAAGTAATGGCTCAAGCTAAATAATTAAATTTTAAGAAAATAAATAAGGCACTATTGTGCCTTTTTGTTTATAATAATATATATGGATATGATGTATAAAAAAGTAATTTTGAAATTAAGTGGTGAAGCGATTGCTGATGGTGATTCATTTTCAATTTTATCACCCAAAAAAGTTAAAGATATTGTTCTTTTAATTAAAAAGCTATATGAAAATAATGTTAAGGTTGGTGTTGTTATTGGGGCTGGAAATATTTTTAGAGGTAGAATTGCTGAAGAGAATGGTATCGATCATGTAAGCGGAGATTACATGGGTATGTTAGGGACAGTCATCAATTTAAAGGCTATATCGAGTTTATTAACTCAAGAAGGCGTGCCTAATGTTTTATATAGTGCATTAGAAGTAGAAAATGTTGCAATTAAATACGATCCAATTTGCGCTAAAAAAGATTATGAAAATAAAGTAGTTCTTTTGGGTGGAGGAATCGGATTACCATTTTATACTACTGATACTTGTGCGGCTAAAAGAGCAATAGAATTAGATGCTGATTGCATTTTAGCTGGTAAATATGGCGTTGAAGGAGTATATGATAAAGATCCTCGACAATTTAAAGATGCAAAATTTTTAAAAAATTTAACATATAAAGAAGTGTTAGATATGGACTTAAAAGTTATGGATAGAAGCGCTATTGAATTGTTGATAGCTCATAATATAGTCACTAAAGTCTTTTCAATGGAAAATATAGATAATTTTGTATATGCTATTGAAGGAAAAGATATAGGAACAACAATAAAGGAGAAATAATATGGATGTATTAAATGATGCAGAAAGAAGAATGCAAGGAGCAATTGAAAATTTTAAAGAAAATCTTTCAGTACTTAGAACAGGAAGAGCTAATGCGGCTTTATTAGAAAATATTGAATGTGATTATTATGGAGAAAAAATGAATATTACTTCAATCGCTTCAATTAAAGTTCCTGAACCAAGACAATTACTTGTTATCCCTTATGATCAAGGTGATATTAAAACAATTGTTGCAGCTATTAATAGCAGTGATATCGGAATTAATCCAATTGTCGATGGAAAACAAATAAGATTAAACATTCCTGCTTTAACTGAAGACAGAAGAAAAGAATTAGTTAAAAAAGCTAAAGTATATGGTGAAGATTGCAAAGTTGCAATTAGAAACATACGTCGTGATGCAATTGATGCTGTTAAGAAAGATGATACATATACTGAAGATACAAGAAAAAACGAAGAGAACGAAATTCAAAAATTAACTGATAAGTATGTAAAGACTGTTGAAGATTTATTTAAAGTTAAAGAATCAGAAATAATGGCAATTTAAATGGATAATAGACATCAAATTCAAGTAAACAATATTAGTGATGATGCAAAAAAATCTTTTAAGAATCGTGTTATTATTGGAATAATATTGGTCTTAATTGTTTTGCCTTGCATCATAATAGGCGATTACGCATTTATGTGTTTGATATTTTTAGCTACGGTTATTTCAACACATGAAATTTGTAAAGCTCCTCAATCAATTGAAAAAAAGTTTAAGAATGTAATATATGTTTTTGCTTACTTGATGATGATTATTTTAGTTTATTGGACTTTTTCTAGAAGACTTTTAGATGCGTATTTAAACTTTCAGTATGTTACATTAGTTCATGATCCAAAAGCCATATTTTCTTATGATTTATATACTGATTTTAATTCACCTTCAATTTCGTTATCAGCATTTGCTTTTTCAATGCTTTTCTTATTTTTGATGGTATTTATTGATAAAAACTTCACGATTCACGATGCATTTTATTTTATCGGAATGCTTTTTATTGTTTCGTTAGGGTATCAATCTGTAATGTATTTAAGATTGTATCCATTTACCGCAATTAGTAATCAAATAGAGTATTTAAAAACTTTAACGACCGCAGGTACAATTACAACTGAACAAAGTATTGAATTTGAATATTTAAAGAATAAAATTTCTGATCCTTGGTTTAAATACGGAGAATCAGCATGTTTATTTATCTATACTTGTTTAGGAACACTTATGTGTGATACTGGTGCTTATATAATTGGCATGTTATTTGGTAAACATCAATTATCTCCTAAAATCTCACCTAAAAAGACAGTTGAAGGGTTTATTGGTGGAATTGTATTTAGTATAGCAACTACTATTACTTTTAGTTTCTCTTTAATATTTACAGGCCACGATTTAGTTTATGGATTGCTTGATAAAGATCATTGGTATTTAATTGTGATTATTAGCTTATTGATGCCTTTATTATCAACATTTGGTGATTTATTATTCTCCTCAGTTAAAAGAGGATATCAAATTAAAGATTTTGGAAAGATATTACAAAGCCATGGTGGAGTTCTTGATCGAGTAGACAGTGTTTTGATCACATCTATCTTATTAGGTCTTATCATTCCTTTCTTTAACGAACTTTTAAAATACATATCAACATTTTCTAAATAAGATGAAGATAATACTTTTAGGAATTAATGGATCGATAGGGAAAACCACCCTATCAAGTTTAAATGATTTTAAAAACGAGTGGGAAATAGTAGGTTTTTCAATTGGAAATGACGCATCTAACATTGATGAATTAATAAAAAAATATCACCCTAAAGCAATATCTTTTAAGAATGAAAAAGATTATTTTTTATATAAGACAATCTATAAAGATATTGATTTTTTTTATGGAGATGATTCGTATTTAAAATTATTAGATTATTTAGATTATGATATTTTAATTAATGCTTTAAGTGGTTTTAGTGGTTTTATGCCTTCTATTAAATCTTTAAAGCAAAATAAAATTTTATTATTAGCAAATAAAGAAAGTTTAGTAGCTGGTGGAGAAATTATTAAAGAAATTTTAAAAACTAGTGGAAAGCTCATACCAATTGATAGTGAACATGTTGCTATTGCTAAATGTTTAGAAGGCGAAAATAAAGATTCTATAGAAAAAATAATAATCACTGCTAGCGGTGGTCCGTTTTTTGAATTAGATAAAGATGAATTTAAAAATATAGCTAAAGAAAGGGCTTTAAATCATCCAACATGGAGCATGGGTAAAAGAATCACCATTGATTCCTCAACAATGATGAATAAATGTTTTGAATTGATTGAAGCGTATTATTTATTTGATGTTCCTTATGAAAAGTTAGATGTTTTAGTTGATAGAAGAAGCTTAATTCATGGTTTAGTCATATTTAAAGACGGAAGAATTAAAGAATGCGAGTATAGTCCAACAATGAAAAATCCGATTAAATACGCCCTTTCTAAAGCATTTAATTTAGAATTTGATTTAAGCGATGTTAAAAATGTGACAAAAATTGATGAAAATCTTAAAAAAATGGATTATGAAAAGTTTGATTTAATTAATTATTCTAAATTTGTAATCGATAAAAAAGGAAATAGTGGAGTAATTTTAAATGCTATTGATGAAGAACTAGTAAATCTATTTTTAAACGACAAAATTAAATATATTGATATTAAACGAAATATTGATAAAATTATGTGTAATTGCAAATTTAAAAATAAAGTTACTATTAATGAATTAATAGTAAGTGATAGGCAAGCGAGAAAGGCAATTAAATATTTAATTGAGAAGGAAAAATAAATGAGAACTAATTTTTTAATTCAATGGTCAAATCCAAACACTTGGTTAGGTATATTACTCTTTTTTGTAGGCCTTGGACTTCTTGTTACCATCCATGAATTAGGACACTTTATCGCTGCTAAATCTTTTAAAGTTTATTGTAGTGATTTTTCGATTGGCTTTGGACCAAAAATTGTAAAAATTAAAAGAAAAACTGGTGAAACAAAATTTTCTATCGGTATCGTTCCGTTAGGAGGATATGTAGCGATGTATGGGGAAGAAGGAGATGAACTTCCAGATGGAATCTCTATTCCTAAATCTCGTAGTATACAAGGAATTTCACGTTGGAAAAGATATATTATTTTCGGCGCCGGAATTTTTATGAACTTCGTATTAGCTTACGTCGTATTCTTTATAGCTTGTAGTTGTTTCCCTCATTACGATACATATGGAACAATATTAGACTATAACGGCAAAGCTTATGAAAGCAACCAATCTCAATTAGTAGTCTATGATGAAAGCGGAAACGAAATAACTGATTTAAAAAGATTTGATGTTAATAATGATTTAGGTGCTTCTTTTAGAAATGAAGAATTCTATCAATTTGAAACTAGAAACATTTCTTATAAATACAACGGCAAAGATGTCGTATTAAATGTTTTTGTTCAATCTTCTAGTTACGACGATCTTTCTAAATTTACATTAAAACCATATGAATTAACAGTTAATGGTGAAACAAATTATTATGTTTTAGGAATGGATACAACTAATTTTGGTATTAATAACATCGATTATTCTTTATATTTAAGATTTTATAAAGCCACTAAATTCAATGATACCGATTTTAAAGAATTTAAATTTTCAAATAACGGAACATACGTAGATTATAGCGAATCTTTAAGTGACATCTATCTTCCTATTTTAAAAGATGATTCAAGTTTAGAATATATGAGTTTTTCTAGCGATTATAATAGTAAAATTAGTGGAGAAAAATTACTTACTTTAAGAGGGTATCAAAATAAAACGTTATATCAAGCAACATTAAAACCATATTTTGAAAGCGATACATTAACTTCATTTAATTTTAATATGTATCAATATACTTATTGGTTAGGTTGGTCTTCTTTTAAAGAAGCTGGTAATTTATGGGTTAAAAGCTGCAGTTTAATATCTCAAGCATTAGGAAAATTGCTCATTGGACAAGGATGGGATTCAGTAGGTGGACCTGTCGCTATAATGAGCGTAACAACTTCTCAATTAATTAATAATCCATTCTATATTTATTTATATAACTGGGCTATGATTAGTGTCAATTTAGCTTTATTTAATCTTTTGCCATTTCCAGGATTAGATGGATGGCAAATCTTAGTTGAAATCATTGAAGGAATCGTAAATGGTATTAAAAAGAAAAAATATAATATCGCTGTTAAAAAAGAAATTAAGTCTAACGAAAATAACATTTCTACACAAAATGGAAGTGAAGTTAATGCTGTAAAAGAAGAACAAGTAATTTCAGTAGGAAAAGAAGAACATCTCGAATATGTAGATTGGAGAATTCCTCAAAAAGTTAAATCCATCGTTAGCTATGTTGGTTTAGGCTTATTGTTCGCTTTAGCTATCGTGATATTCATCATGGATATCATTAGATTATTTTAATTTTTATGAATAGTGAAGATAGTAAAATTGTAAGGTTTTTAAAGTCGATTAATATTGAAAATTATAATGATTTCGATATGGATTTTACGTCTATTTCAAAATCTAAAGTAGATAAAAATTCTTATATTTACAATATTAAAAAAGAAACACCCTGGAAATATGATCTATTAGAAGAATTTTTAAATGGATTGAATAATATCACTTCTTATTCTTATGTATTTTATTTTAATTATACTAATAAACCTACAAGCGATGATGTGATTGATTTAATTAAACATAAATATTTTGCTACTCATTTTCATGAATATAATCAAAAGATTAATGTTAAAAATAATACTTTAATGTTAGAAGGAAAACTTAGTGATGGAGACATAACAAGTTTCGCTGATGATATTAATTCTATATTATCTTTGATTGGATATAATTTTCATGTTGAAGATAATAGAGCTAAAGAAGAAAAAGAAGTAATTGAAGTTAAAAAAGACGAAAGAAAAGTTTTTGATGAAGAAATAAATAAAGATTTCTTAAAAGATAAAGAAGAAGCTGAAAGTAGGGTAGTTCAAGATGTTATAGATAACTATAACAAGATGATTGAAGATAGAAAAAGAAAAGAATTATATAAAAAAAGTGATGATTACGCAGTTAAAACTATTAAAGAATTAGATAGTAATAGCGGTGCAATTGATATTAATGGTAAAGTTTTTGAAATAGAAAATAAAGAAACAAAAAAAGGTTTTATAATTTCAACTATTTTAATTGCTGATGAAGAAGATGCAATTTATGCAAAATTTATAGTTAGACCTGGTACAACTAAAGAGGCTGTTTTAAATAGCGTTTCGGTAGGGAAAAACATACGTATTTTAGGAAAAATTGATGTCGATAAATATAAAGGCAATGACATTTATGTTGTTATTCATAATTTGTATTTATTACCTGATGATCCTTTAAGAGATGATACTGCTGAAGTTAAAAGAGTTGAACTCCATTTACATACTAATATGTCTGATATGGATGGATTAACTAAAATTGGAAAATATTGTGAATTAGCAAAACATTTTGGACATAAAGCAATCGCTGTTACAGATCACGGGGTTGTTCAAGCTTTCCCTGAAGCGCAAGATGCAAGTTTTAAATACGGAATTAAAATAATATATGGATCAGAACTTTATATGATCGATGATTATTTTAAAGGATCTATAAAGCCTAGAGATATCGATTTAAAAAAAGTACCTATAGTATGTTTTGACCTTGAGTCTACTGGTCTTAATATTAGATATGATCACATTACTGAAATCGGTGCTGTTAAATTTGTTAACGGAATGATAACTGAAAGATATGATCAACTTGTCAATCCTGGAATTGAAATCAATGATTTCATTGCTATGAAAACTAAAATTTCTAATGATACAGTTAAAGATTGTCCTAAAATTAAAGAGGTTTTACCATCGTTTTTAAAATTTATTGAAGGATGTGTCATCATTTCTCATAACATTGAATTTGATTACAATATGTTAAGTAAAGAAATGGAAGAAAATGGTTTTGGATCACTAAATAGCAGCGCTATTGATACTCTTCAAATTTCTAGATTTTTAAATCCTGAAAATGTTAAACACACTTTAGGTGTCTTTTGTAAAAGATTTGATGTAGTTTATGATGAAGAAAGCGCTCATAGAGCAGATTATGATGCTCAAGTTTTAGGTGATGTTTGGCTCGCTTGTCAACCTGCATTAATTAAAAAATTAGGAAACGAAAATTATACTTTATATGATTTAGAGAAACTTCCAATTGAACAAGTGTTTTTAAAACACTGGAACAGAGGAGGAACTCACGTAACTGTATTAGCAAAAAATAAGGTAGGATTAAAAAATCTATATAAAATTATATCTTTTTCACATATTGAACATATGGGTGTTAAACCATTTACACCTAGGTCTTTATTAGAAAAATATAAAGAGGGTTTATTAATTGGAAGTGCTTGTGCAAATGGAGAAATATTCTATTGCGCATTTAGAAGGAGCAATAAAGCTCTTTACGATGCTTTAGATTTCTATGATTATATTGAATTACAACCTTTAGAAAACTACTCTTATTTAGTTAATAATGGTACAGTTAATAGTTTAGAAGATTTAAAGAAAAACATATTGGATATCATAAAAGTTTGTGAAAGCAAAAATAAGATAATTTGTGCTACAGGGGATTGTCACTATTTAAATCCTAGTGATAAAAAATATAGAGATATCTATATTGAAAGTAGTGGAGTTGGAGGTACATTTCATCCTTTAAGTCACTTTAAAAAAGATAATATTAACGATTATTATCCTAATCCAGATCAACATTTTAGAACTACTCAAGAGATGCTAGATTGTTTTGAATGGTTAGGGAAAGATAAAGCTTATGAATATGTTGTTACAAATACAAATAAGATTAATGATTTAATTGAGGCATTCAATGCAGTTCCTACTAAACTTGCTACACCTACAATCGATAATTGTGATGTTAATTTAAGAAATTTATGTTATAACACAGCTCATGAATTATATGGAGACCCATTACCAGAATTAATAGAAAAACGTTTAAAAAGAGAACTTGATGGTATTATTGACCATGGTTACGCTGTTACTTATTATATTGCTTACGAATTAGTAAAAAGAACAAACGAAGCTGGATATATCGTTGGATCTAGAGGATCTGTCGGTAGTAGTTTTGCAGCGACTATGGCTAAGATTACTGAGGTTAATCCTCTTCCACCTCACTATAGATGCCCAAAATGTAAACATGTAGAATTTATAGAAGATAGAGGAAAATATAAATCTGGTTTTGACTTACCTGATAAAAAGTGTCCAAATTGTGGAGAAGATATGATTGGAGATGGACAAGATATTCCTTTTGAAACCTTTTTAGGATTTAATGCTGATAAAGTACCTGATATCGATTTAAATTTCCCTACAGATTTCCAAGCTACAGCTCATGGATTCACAAAAGATTTATTAGGTGAAGATAAAGTTTATAGAGCTGGTACAATCGGTGCGGTTCAATTTAAAACTGCATATGGTTACGTTAAAAATTATTTTGAATCATTTGAAATGCATCCTAGAACTGCTTGGATTGCAGCTTTAGCCTATGGTTGTACTGAAGTTAAAAGAACTACTGGACAACACCCTGGAGGAATCGTAGTTATCCCTAGAGCTAATGAAGTTTATGACTTCTGTCCTATTCAATATCCAGCAGGAGATATAACAGCAGCGTGGAAAACGACTCACTTTGATTTTGGTAGTATTCACGATACTATTTTAAAACTCGATATGTTAGGGCATGTCGATCCTCAAGCTTTAAAAATGTTAACTACATTAACACATATAGATACAAAAGATATTCCTTTAAAAGATCCAAAAGTCTTATCATTATTTACAAGTGATGAAGCATTAAATATGCAACATAAATATATGAAACCAGATAATGGTGCTATTGGACTTCCTGAATTTGGAACTGAAAATACTAGACAAGTTTTAAGAGAAACAATGCCTAGAACATTTAATGATTTACTTATTATTTCTGGATTGACTCACGGAACTGACGTTTATGGAAATAACCAACAAGATTTAATTAAACAAGGGTTAGTAACTCTTCAAGATGTCATCGGATGTCGTGATGATATTATGACTTATTTAATTAGAATGGGTGTACCAAATCTTGATGCGTTTAAAATCATGGAGTTAGTTAGAAAGAAAGATAAACATTTAACGCCAGAATATATAGAATTAATGAGAAGTAAAGGTGTCCCTGAATTCTATATTGAAGCTTGCGAGAAGATTCAATATTTATTCCCTAGAGGTCACGCTTGTGCTTATGTTATTATGGCTCTTCGTGTTGGATATTTTAAAGTTTACCATCCACTTGAGTTCTATGCATCATTCTTTACTTTAAGAGCTGATGATTACGATATTGTCGCAATGGTTAAAGGGATTGATGCAATACACGCTAGAATTGTAGAACTTCAAGAAAAGAAGAGCGCTAGAGATTCAAATAATGCCTTCTCTAAAAAAGATGGTGATATTTTAGAATGTTTAAAAGTAGCTTTAGAAATGTCAGAAAGAGGATATAAATTCTTAAATATAGATTTATATAAATCTGATAGTAAAGAATTTTTAGTAGATCACGAACACAATGCTTTAATACCTCCTTTTAAAGTTTTAGCAGGATTTGGAGAAGCTGCATCTCAATCGATCATCGAGGCTAGAAAAGTACCATTTACTTCTAAAAAAGATTTA
Organism: Lachnospiraceae bacterium; assembly: GCA_963661135.1. Lineage (GTDB taxonomy): Bacteria > Bacillota_I > Bacilli_A > RFN20 > CAG-826 > Onthovivens. Next base: position 27,354 of record CAVKZO010000002.1, read on the forward strand.
GAAAAAAGAGGTGGAATCAACTCTACTAATTTAAAAGACTTGGAAAAAATAGGTGTTTTAGATAACTTAAAAGAAGATGATAGCATCACCTTATTTGACTTTAGTTTTTAAATAAATATATTAAATACCTATTCTTTTTTATCTTCAATAGGTGTTAATTTTTGAATTAATTTTAATAAACTATCTAATATTATTGAACCAACGGCATTACCTATAAACATTAAAAAGAAATATAGAATCATCATAGGATTAAAATAGCCAGCATATGTAAAATAAGTTACATTAGCTATAACGTGTTCAAATCCTTCAATGATAAATAAAATAATAGGCATAAAAGCAAATAAAACTTTTCCAAAGTTATATTTGCATCTTTTATGACCTTCTACAGCTAAATAAATCATCATTCCACATAATATTGACATAATTAATATGGAATACCATGAAGAAGACATCTTGTTATCTACTATATTTCCAGCAATTACTTCTAATTTAGAACTTATAGAAGTAAGCTTGATTAATGATGATAACGCTAAAGAGCCTAATACATTACCGATAAAAGATACTAAGCAATCTAATAAATATATAGGTTTATTTTTAAATACGTATCCAACTTTCCCTGTATATAACCATAAATCAAAATGAATTATAGAAAATAATCCGATACAAAAGATGAATGAACCTACAATTTTAGCTCCAAATTCATTATTTCCTAAACTTAAGCACATTAAATATCCTGTAGCACCGAAAGTGATGCAGAATCCTGCTAGAATAGATGAAACGAATATCATTAATAACTTTTTCATAAATAACTCCAAAAAACATGTTAATTTTATCATTTATAATTTAAAAATTAAACAAATGACCTTGAATTTAGTATAATAAAAAAGATGTCCTTATAGCTCAGTTGGATAGAGCGATCGCCTCCTAAGCGATAGGTCAGCAGTTCGAATCTGCTTAAGGACGCCATTTATAAATAAAAGAGTTGGGATTTAATGATGTTTTTAAAACATTGTAAATTTTTTATGGTTTATTTATAATAATTGATGTTGGGGCTTTAGCTCAGCTGGGAGAGCGCTTCCATGGCATGGAAGAGGTCACCGGTTCGATCCCGGCAAGCTCCACCAAAAAAAATTTCAGGTTTTTATTTATTTAATTAAAAATAGATTGTCATTATTTAGAAGTATAAAATGTAATAAAAAACAAATCTATATTTGGCTTGTAATTAACAAATTTTAAAGATGTCAAAATGGCACAAACTAAAATGGATAATATGTCAAATTGACATAAATAAGTTGTAAAGCAAATACCATTTCGTTATAAAAAATATGACTTTATAATAACGGCATTAAAACAATTAAGAATAGATAAGGGATTGACACAAAGTGAGTGTGTAAAATTCTTAGACATATTTTTAAGAACTTATGTTCGTTATGAAAACGATAAATATAGGTATGATACAATCAAATATCTTTTTATAGTTGATAAACTGAATGAAGTATGAAGTTAGTGATGAAGAACATTGAATTTTTATTATAGAGAAAATAAAAGAAGTTTGTAATCTTGTTTTATGTGGTTGTGATGTAAATTTTTGCTATCTATTTGGTTCTTATGCAAAAGAAAAAGCAAAGGAAACTAGTGATATCGATTCCCTTGATATTCTTCAACTTAATAATAACCAAACGTTACATCAAGAAATCTTAAAGGACGGAATAAACATTTATGGATAATAGAAAAGATGACTATAATTATTTAGAAAAAGATTTTCATAGATTAAGAAAAATAATATTGGAAAAATAACGTATATAATTGTATTATTTTTATAGTTAGATATGCCTAACTTTATAAGAGACTATTAAAAATGAAATATCATATTGAAAAAAATACTGTACAAGAAACATTAGTTATTCCGCTTTATGGAAGAAAACTTTGTAATAAACTTTATTCTAATATTTATAAAGATGAAACTGCAGAGAAGATTATCGAACAATTAGATTACGATTTTTATGTTCTAGAAAAACAAGGAAAAAAATTGATGTATGAATTTGGTTATTTAGAAGTTGCATGTAGGCAAAATGATTTATATATCGAAATAAAAGATTATTTAAAAGAACACCCTAAAGCAGCAATAGTTAATTTAGGATGTGGATTAGATACTTTGGGAAATAAATGCGATAATGGAATTTGTAAAATTTACAATTTAGATTTTGAAGATGTAATTAAAGTTAGAAATGAATTGATACCTTGTGGTGATAGAGGAAAAAATATATCTTGCGATTTGAATAACATTGAATGGTTTAATGAAATCGATTCAAAGGATGGTGTAGTATTTTTTGCTTCAGGAGTGTTTTATTATTTTTTAAAAGTTCAAATAAAAGATTTGTTAATTAGTATGGCTAAAGCTTTTCCAGGAGGAAAAATAATATTTGATACAGCGAATAAAAAAGCTACAAAATTGTTGCGTAGAACATGGTTAAAAAAGATGAAAATTAAAAATGTTGATGCTTATTTTTACGTTGATAATGTTGCAAAAGATGAATGTTTTCAAGATGAAAATTTAATTGTATCTAGTAAAGGTTACATGTTAGGTTATAACGATTTAAAAGATAAAAATATAAGAAAATTATTTCGTTTTATGGCTAAATACGGCGATAAATTTATGGGTATGAAAATTATTAGAGTTGATTTTAAAAAGTAAAACGTTTATTGATTAATAAATTAGACTTGGTTAACTTATTATTTAAATATTAAACTAATAAATATGATAAATTTAATTAGGAAAATATTTATTAAAGATTATCAAAATGTTAAAGATGAAAAGGTTAGAATCAAACATGGTGTTGTAAGTGCTTGTTTTGGTTTAGTTATCAATTTATTTTTATTTACATTTAAATTAACAATCGGTTTATTAACTGGATTATTATCTTTAATTTCTGAAGCTTTGAATAATATAACTGATTTTTTATCGTGTTTTGTAACTTTATTTGGTTTTAAATTAGCTAATAAACCTGCAGATAAAGATCATCCATACGGACATCAACGAATCGAATATATATGTGGTTTAATTGTCAGTTTTATCTGTTTAATAATAGGTATAGTATTAATTTATAGTTCAATTATAAAAATAATAAATAAAGAAGAAGGAAATTATAAAGATGATACTTTGTTTATGTGGACAATGGTCATATTAGTGGTATCTATTATTTTTAAAATATTATTAGGATTAATATATAAAGGGATGGGAAAAGCTATTGATTCTATCGCTTTAAAAGCTAGCATGAAGGATTCTTTTTTGGATTGTATTTCCACAGGTGTAGTTATAATTTCATCAATATTGCAATATATTTTATACAAATATAATCCTGGTTTAACTTGGATAGTTTATATTGACCCAATATCTTCGATTATTGTAGCAATATTTGTAATAGTTAACGCAATTCAAATGATTAATGAAGTTAGTAAACCATTAATTGGTGAACCAATCGATGAAAAGATGAGTAATGATATTAAAAAAGATATTAATAGTTATGAAGGAATATTAGGAACTCACGATATGAATGCGTATTCTTATGGTCCTACTAAAATATTTATCTCTATACATTGTGAAGTTGATGGGTATCAAGATGTATTTAAAACACATGAATTAATTGATACGATAGAAGAAGAAATAAATAGAAAATACAATGTGAATTTAACAATTCATATGGATCCAGTAGATACAAAAAATAAAGATTTAGAAGATATAAAAAATATAATTAACAAATATATCATAGAAAATAATTTAGATTTATCGATTCATGATTTACGCGTAAGTAATAGAAAAAATATAAAATACTTACTATTTGATATGGTTATTCCAAATATTGATAATTTAAATACTAACGAAGTGGTTGATAATGTAATTAATTTAATTAATGAAAAATATCCTGAATATAAAGTTGTGATTCATAAGGATACAAAATACATTAAATAAATTTTTATTATTTTTTTGATATTTGTTGTATTAATAGTGCAAAAAAAATTACATGTATTAAAATATTATCTATGACTAAAAAGAAGAAAAGAACTTATGGTTTTAAGGACATTTTAAATATCGGATTAAAAGGTTGTAAAGGTTCCTTTTATGGTTTTTTTGTTATCTTATTTTTTGGTGTATTATTTAATATTTTAAATACCTATACACTTAAAGTATTAGTTGATGTTTTAAAATATCGCGCTTCTAGACCTCTTCCTTTTAATTGGAATAGCACTGATATTATTTTTAAAGGTTACGTATATTGCTTTGGCGGAGAAAGCGGCATTGATTTTTTAGCTGATTATCCTTGGGTGTTCGCTATCATTATGATTAGTATTACAATCATCAGCATCCTTTTACTTGTATGGAGAAAGGTGTTACAAGCTAAATACAATACAAGAATGGGTGAAAATTTAGAAAATATGCTTTTTAAACATGTCACTAATTTATCTTACGATGATATAAAATCAATGAAAAATGGCGATATTATTCAAATCTGTACACAAGATGAATCTATAGTGAGAAAATTCTTTAGAAGCGATGTACCTTTAATTGTTTATACAATTTATATTGTATTGATTTCTTATGTAATTTTATTTATCACCAGTTGGCAAATAGCGTTAATTTGTTTTTGCATCATGCCGATTTTATTTGTATATTCGTTCTTTTTAATAAAAGAAGTAAGAAAAAGATTTAGAACTGTTGATGATTCTGAAGGAAGATTAACAGCTAAAATTGAAGAGAACTTATCAAGTGTTAGATTGGTAAAAGCTTTTAATAACGAAGCTTATGAAATTAATGATTTTGGAACATATATAAGAGACTATAGAACTAAGTATATGAGATGGAGAAGAATGAGCTCTTTCTTCTTTTCAAGTAGCGATGTTTTTGTTTTTTCTCAAATCGCTCTATCTACTATGGCTGGAGCTTACTTATGTTATAAAGGAGAAATTACATTAGGAACTTATATCATCAGTTTCACATTTGTTTCTCAAATAGTATGGCCTTTAAGAGATGTCGCTACTATATTATCTAATTTAGCTAGAGCTAGTGCAGCATTAGATAGAATTAATTTAATTTTAGAAAAACCATTAGAAGATTTAAAAACTGGTGTAACTCCTGTTATTAAAGGAAATATTGAATTAACTGATGTTCAATTTAATTTTAATGATGAAAAAGCCACTAAAAACACAATCAATGGAATTACATTAAATATTAAAGAAGGAAATACAGTTGCTATTATGGGTAAAACTGGAAGTGGTAAATCTACTTTAGCTTATTTATTGACTAGATTATATGAATATACGGATGGATCTATAAAAATTGATGGAGTTGAACTCAATACTATTCAAAAAGAATACTTAAGAAAGAATATAGGAATAGTATTACAAGAACCTTTTTTATTCAGTAAAACAATATTACAAAATTTACAAATAGCAAATAAAGATGCTAGTAACGAACAGATTATAAAAGCAATAAAAGTTGCTCATATATATGAATCAATTAATAATTTCAAAGATAAATACGATACTCCTGTAGGAGAAAAAGGAACTACATTATCAGGTGGACAAAAACAAAGATTAGCGATAGCTAGAACTTTACTCACTGAAGCTCCAATATTAATATTCGATGATTCTTTATCAGCAGTAGATACTGAGACGGATTTTAATATTAGAAAATCTATTAAAGAAAGAGAAAATAAAGCTACGACAATTTTAATAACTCATAGAGTATCCACAGCGAAAGATGCAAATTTAATTGTAGTTTTAGATGAAGGGAAAATAGCTCAAATTGGTACACATGAAGAGTTATTAAAAGAAAATGGCTTATATAAAAGAATATATGATATTCAAACTAAAATGGTATAGGATATGGCGCAGTTTAAAGAAGAAAATACTAACAAAAAACATATAAGTTTTAAATCTTGGGCAAAATTATTTAAATACGTTCATAGATATCGGTATCTAGTCCTTTTGTGCATTATTTTAATGTTATTTGTATCTTTTTATGATTCAAGTTTCGTACCAAGTTTAAATTACAGTTTAACAGATTACTTTGATCAAGCAAGTATGGCTGGAGTTAGTTTTTGGGAAATTCCATTAACAATTAAGATTTTTTATATAGATTTTCATATGACATTTAAATTTGCTCTTATTTTATATGCAGTATTTATTTTAATTAGGTCTTTATGCGTATTTGGATCTTTTTATATAATGAATTTTTTTGAAATGTATATTATGTGTTCTTTAAGAGAAGATGGATTTAAGCATATTCAAGAATTATCATTCTCTTATTTTGATAGAACTAATAGTGGATGGCTTATAGCTAGACTTGAAAATGATTGTGCTAGCATTGGAGAAGTAATCTCTTGGTCCGTTATAAGAATTTTTTGGATTATTGCTGATGTTATTTTTACACTTATTACGATGTTTCAATATTCTTGGCAATATTCTTTAATTCTTTTAGCAAGCACTCCTTTGTGTGTTTTAATTGTTATATACTTTAATAAACAAACTCTTAAATATCATCGTTTAGCTAGAAGTGCTTATTCTTATTTTGTAGGGTGGCTTTCTGAATGTATTAGCGGAGCTAAAACTATTAAAACTTTAGCTATAGAAGGAACGACTTTAGATGAATGTGAAGAGACAACACACGATGTTCAAAAAAAGAGATATAAATCAAATATCGTTTCTACATTATTTCAACCTTCAATTACTTTATTGGGATCATTTGCTACAATTACATTGCTCTTATTATATGTATTTTATTTTGGTGATTTAAAAGGTTCAGTACTGGCTAACGTCGCTACAATTGTATTGTTTTTAACGTTTGTTAATTCAATTTATTCGCCAATTCAACAATTTGCTGAAATAGCTAATGATATGATGGAAACGCAAGCTAGCGTAGAAAAGATGTTTGCTTTATTAGACGCTAAACCTGAACTTATTGATTCTAAAGAAGTCGTAGAAGAATATGGTGATTTATTTAATAATAAAAAAGAAAATTTCCCTGACTTTAAAGGTGATATAGAATTCAATAACGTATGTTTTTCTTATATAAAAGATACTGAAGTCATTCATAATATGAATTTAAATATTAAAGAAGGAACTAGTGTAGCAATCGTAGGAGAAACAGGTAGCGGAAAGAGCACTACAGTAAATTTATTATGTAGATTTTATGAACCTACAACAGGTAAAATTTTAATAGATGGAATCGATTATAAAAATAGATCTGTAGGTTGGTTAAGAAGCAATATAGGTTACGTTCAACAGGTTCCATTTATCTTTAAAGGAACAATTAAAGATAATGTGAGATACGGAAAGCTTGATGCTACCGATGAAGAGATTATCAACGCTTGTAAGATTGTAGATGTTGATGGTTTCATTAACACTTTAAAAGATAAATATGATACATTTTTAGAAGATGGTGGTAACGAATTATCCCAAGGACAAAAACAATTGATAGCTTTTGCTAGAGCTATTGTTAGAAATCCTAAATTATTAATTTTGGATGAAGCTACATCAAGTATCGATACTGAAACTGAAGCTATGATACAAAATGCAATTGATAATACTTTAAAAGGAAGAACGAGCATCATTATCGCTCATAGATTGTCCACTATTGTTAATTGTGATCGAATTATAGTTATGAAAGATGGTGTAATTATCGAAGATGGAAACCACAAAGAACTTATGGAAAAACATGGTTATTATCATTCACTATATATGAATCAATTTAAGGAATTAGATATTGATAATCAACTTGATATATATAAGAGTCAAATTGAAGATAAAGGAATAAATTTATAAGGCTTTTAAGTTGATTTAAAAAAGAATTTATTTATACTTTTAGTACAAGGAAAATTTATGGAATATAAATACGAATATGAAGGCGAAAGAAGTTTATTTGCTTCTAAAAATTTAGATATTGTTGATACTAAATTTTTATTTGGAGAATCTCCTTTAAAAGAAAGTAAGAATGTTAATGTATTGAATTCTTGTTTTACATATAAATATCCTTTACGGTATTCAAAAAATATAGTTGTAAAAAATACTTTATTTGAAGTGATGGCTAGAAGTGGTATTTGGTATACAAGTAATATAGAAGTTTATGATTCTACATTTGAGTGTCCGAAAACTTTTAGAAGAAGCAAAAATATTACTATTGAAAATGTAAAATTTAATGATGCGAGTGAAACTTTTTGGAATTGCAATAATATAAAAATTAAAAATACATACGCAAAAGGCGACTATTTTATGATGAATTCTAAAAATGTTGAAATAGATGGATTAATTTTAGATGGTAATTATTTCTTTGATGGAGGAAGTAATCTAGTAATTAAAAATTCAAAATTAAATAGTAAAGATGCTTTTTGGAACTGTAAAAATATTAAAGTAATCGATTGTGAGATTGTCGGTGAATATATTGGATGGAATAGTAGCGACGTTACTTTTATTAATTGTAAAATTGAATCTCATCAAGGATTTTGTTATATGAAAAATGTTAAATTAGTTAATTGTATTTTAACCAATACAGATTTAGCGTTTGAATTTTCTTCAGTTGAAGCTAATGTTAAATCGAGTGTTGATTCAATAAAAAATCCTAGTAGTGGCAAAATTGTTTGCAAAAAATGTAATGAGGTTATTTTAGATAGTAAATTTATCAATGTTAAAAATGTTAAAATAATAGAGGAAAACCGTGATTAAATATAATTTTGATGAAATAACAAATAGATATGATTCCAATAGCTTAAAGCGGGATTATTCTAAAAATAAGCTTCCTATGTGGGTTGCTGATATGGATTTTAAAACATGTCCTGATGTTATTAAAGCAATTAACAAGAAAGCTAAATTAGGAATATATGGATATACAATTGTTCCTGATGAGTATTATTTAAGTTATTCTAAGTGGTTTAAAAAAAGACATCATGTAAATTACAAAACTGATTGGATGATATATTGTAATGGTGTAGTTGCTTCAATTTCTTCAATAGTTAGAAAATTAACTACTCCTGGAGAGAACGTTTTAGTTATGTCTCCTGTTTATAATATCTTTTATAATTCTATTTTAAATAATGGAAGAAAAGTTGTAAGTTCTGATTTAGTTTATAAAAATAATGAGTATTTCATAGACTTTTTTGATTTAGAAGATAAAATGAAAGATCCCCAAACAAATTTATTGATATTATGTAATCCTCATAATCCTATTGGTAAAAACTGGAATAGAGATGAGTTACTTAAAATTTCTAAATTAGCAAAAAAATATAATGTATATGTTGTAAGCGATGAAATTCATTGTGATATTAATAAAAATAGTGATGATTTCATACCTTTTTTAAGTGTTTCTAAAGAAGCTAAAGAAATTGGCATCGCATGTCTAGCAATGTCAAAAGCTTTTAATATTGCTGGATTACAATCGTCTTGTATAGTTGTACCTAATGAATTTACTAGATTTAAAGTTTATAGGCAGATTAATACTGATGAATGTGGCGAACCTAATTTTTTTGCTGTTGAAGCTAATATTGCAGCTTTAAAAAAAGGTGTAGATTGGCTAAATCAATTAAACGAATATGTTTATAGAAATAAAGAATACTTTTATAACGAAATTAAAGTTAATTTACCTTATTTAAATATTAATTTAAACGATGCGACATATTTAATGTGGGTAGATTGTAGCAAGATTTGTGACGATTCTAAATTATTGGTAAAATTTATAGAAGAAGATAGCGGGTTAATTTTAAATGATGGTGAAGAATATGGAATAAATGGTAAAACATTTATTAGAATTAATTTAGCAACTCAATTTGATAGAGTTAAAGATGGCACAAATAGATTTATAAATTCAATTAAAAATTATATAAAGATTAACAATATTATTTTATAAAAAAATAATCAAAAAATATATTGAATTACTGAATACAATTTGATAAATTTAATCAAAGACGGAGTAGGGGACTAGAAATAGTTACTTGTCAACATGCTGGATAAATTATCCTGGCAAGTATTAAATACCGAGAGTCAATTTATATTTTAAGGAGTTTTAAAATGTTAGATTGGATTGATGTTGTTTCTATTTCTATTTCAATGAGTGTTGATGCTATGACTGTTAATGCTACAAACGGCATTAGAGAAGCAGGTATCAAAAAGTGGAAATTAATTATAATTGCTTTAGTATTTGGTGTATTTCAATTTGTCATGCCTACGATTGGATATTTTATTTCAACTACCTTTAGTAGTTATTTAGAATCTATTAAAATTGCTGTACCAATTATCGCTTTTGTTTTGCTATTTTTATTAGCTTTAAACTCTTTAAGAGAGTGGATTAAAGATTTTAACGAAAGAAAAAAAGAAAAGAAATTAAATGAAAATAGTGATACAAATGGAATCAATTTAAATGAAGTGGTTGAGAAAAAAGAAAATAAAAAATTAAGTTTTTGGAATATATTTGTTCAAGGTATAGCTACTTCAATTGACGCTTTATGTATTGGATTTGCATACATGAATTTAACCATAGGTAACGCTATGTTATTTTTTGGAATAATCGGTGTTACAACGTTTGTTTTATCTATGTTAACTGGATTATTTGGAAATGTTGTTTCAAAATATTTGGAGAAATGGGCTTCTTTAATTGCAGCAATCGTATTTTTAGCAATTGGATTAAAAATATTGATTGAAGGGTTAATTTAATCTAAATAAAGTATAATTACTTTTTATTATATTGAAACGCTTTCGTTTTAGATTTAGAATATTACTATATATGAAAAAAGCAATATTTTTCGATCTTGATGGAACGCTATGGGATGCATTGTCTCAGCTTACTGAAGCACGGAATAAAGCGATGATAGAAAATAAAAAACATTATAGATTCACTTTAAGTTCGATGAAAAGTTTTATGGGTCTTACCCCTGAAGAGACAGTTAAGATTGCCTTTAATGATGTTTCTTTAGAAGAAGGAATGAAATTATTTAAAATTTGTTTTGATGAAGAAATTAAATATTTAATTAAAAATCCTGGTATTAAATATCCTTTTGAAGACGAAATTATAGAGCTATTGTCTAATAAATATGATTTATATATAGTGTCAAATGCTGATAAAGGATATATTGAAGATTATTTAATCGGATGCAATATGGATAAATATTTTATAGATCATCTTTGTGCTGGTGATACTTTAAAAGATAAGTGGGAAAACATATTGAAAATGAAAGAAAAACATCATATCGATGATGTTATATATGTTGGTGATACGTTAAAAGATAAAATCCAATCTGAAAAAGCTAATGTTAAGTTTATTCATGCAAATTACGGGTTTGGAAAAATTGAGGAAGATGAATTTAAGATTGATTCACTAAAAGAATTACCTTCTTTAGTTGAGAAAGTCTTTAATTTAAATTAGTTTCAACGTTTTTAAAAACGTAAAATAAAGGGGGAAACAGTATGAATTTTAAAAAGAAAAGTGCTGGGCAAAACGACTCTCCTTTAAAGTTGAATTACAAAAGAACCTTCATTATAGGGTTTGCTTTTTTTGGAATTCTTCTTTTATGGCAAGTTTACGATTCTTGGTGTCCTACATTTTTAACTGAGCTTTTTAAAGAAGCTTTAGGTGCTAGTAAGGAAAAGGATGTTCAATATCTAGTCGGTATCATGATGGCTATTGATAACCTTGCAGCATTAATCTTATTACCAATATTTGGTAAATTATCTGACAAAACACACACAAAATTAGGAAAGAGAATGCCTTATATTATCGCAGGTACATTAGCATGTGCTATAGCATTCCCATTTATTCCTGTCGCATTCCATTATCATAATTTAGTCGGAACAACAATCGTTATGGCAATCGTCGTATTCTTTGCGATGATGTATAGAAATCCTGCAGTCGCTTTAATGCCTGATATTACACCTAAACCTTTAAGAAGTAAGGCTAATGGTATTATTAATATTATGGGATATTTAGGTGGAGCTTGCGCTACACTTGTTGGAATTGTATTCTCTTTATCGGTTTATTTAACTAAGAGCGATGCTGATGGAAATATATTAAGTTCTTGGGCAAATGGAACATCTAATATTTGGTTAGTTGAAGCACCTTTCTTAATCGCTTCGATTTTAATGGTTGGATCTTGTTTAGTATTAGTTTTTACAATTAAAGAAAATAAGATTGAAAAAGAGATGGAGCCATTGATGGAACTAGGTGAAAAGATGGCTGAGGTTGAAGTAAAAGTCGATGATGACCAACCTATGAGCAAATCAAATAAAATAATGTTAATACTTATTTTATCAGCAGAATTCTTATGGTTTATGGCTGATAATGGTATTAGTACATTCATGGGTAACTATACAATTTATTACTTACATTGTAAGCATAGTTCTAACTTGATTAACACAATTGTTGGTGGAGTTGGTTCAATTATAGGTTTTGCATTAGGTGGAATAATTGCTGAAAAAATTGGTAGGAAATGGACATTATTCTCAGGATTAGGATTAACAGTAATTTCATATGCTGTATGGCTTGTTTTATCATTAACAATTAAGATTCCTGATCCAGGTGCTGGATTATATAATAGTTTCCCAATTTATTTAAATGTAATTTGGTTTGTTAAAGGTTTAGGAATGTCTTTAGTACATGTTAATTCATTCCCAATGGTTGTTGAATTATGTTCATCTAAAAAGATTGGTCAATTTACAGGTTACTATTACGCATCAAGTATGTTGGCTCAAACAATAACTCCATGTGTCTTAGGTTTATTATTATTAAATGAAGGATTTGGATTTGATTTATTACCATTATATGCATTATGTTGTGTAGGAGCTTCTTTAATAATATTTATATTTGTTAAAAATGTTAAAGGGAATAAAACTAAATTTAAAAAAGGTTTAGAAGCTTTAGATGGAGAAGATTAATAATGAAAAAAGTTGATGTTTTAAAAAGGGTTAATCCTTTATTTTTAAAAGGTATTGCGCATAGAGGATTACATGATGAAAAATATACTGAAAATGGTATGCTAGCCTTTAAAAATGCGATAGACAATAATGTAAGTTTTGAGCTAGATGTACATTTAACTAAAGATAATGATTTGATTGTATGTCATGATTCAGAATTAAAAAGAACAACTGGTAAAGAAGGTATTATTGAAGAATTAACAGTTGAAGAGATAAAGAGAAACTACAAGCTTCTTGACGGATCAGAGATTCCTACTTTAAAAGAAGTAATGGAATTAAATAATGAACAAGTTCCTATGGTAATCGAATTAAAAGTTTATCGAAAGAATTATAAGCCACTATCTAAAAGGCTTATTAAAGAATTAGAAAATATTAAAGATAAAAAGAATTATATGTTGATTTCTTTTGATCCTAGAGGTTTAATTCCTATGAAAAAAACAGGAATTGTCAGACAACTCTTAGTTTGGAAAGATAAAGAATGGACATTCTGTTTTAGACACTTTTTTGAATCATTAGACTTAGATTATCGTATGATCGAAGAAAAAAGAGTTCAAAAATATTATAAAAATCATATTGTTAATGTTCGGACAATTGAAAGTATTGAACAATTAAAAACAGTATCTAAATATATAGATACTGCAACATTTCAATATATAGATCCTAAAGAAGTTGAAGAAATATTAAAGAAATAAATTATTTCTTTTGACCTAATAAAAGGAATCCATCTTTATTGGATTCCTTTTTTATTATATTAAAGGAATCCGAATAAAGAGATGCTTCATCATCAATATTTTCAATATTTCTAGATACATGCATACAATTTCTATGATGGATTTTTAAATCATCTAATGATAAATCACTAAAAATCAAAAAATAACCATTGTCATTAAGGTTTCTAAGTAAAGATTTTTTAAATTCATCTAAATTTAAAAAATGAGGATAAGCATTAAAAATAATAATGAAATCATATTGTTTTTTATTATAATTTAAAAAATCTTCTTTATAAAAATGAAGCTCAGAATCATTTTTATATTTGTTTTTAGCTACTTCAATCATATTTGTGGATAAATCAATTGCGTCAACATCACATTTTGTAATCTCATTTATAGTTTTAGTGATAACTCCAGTTCCACAAGCAACATCTAAAGTTTTCATTCCTTCATTTAATGGGGTATTTAATAGTGTTTTTTTAATTTTATTAAGATCTGTTAATGATCTTTTATCCCATCCAGAAGCGAGTGTATCAAAGAATTCTTCAATTTTATTCATAGATTTAAATTATATAAAAAATATAGAGTTTTTTCAAAAATTTATTTAATTAGAATCTTGTTTTTATTATACTAGTTTTATGAATAAAATTGAAGCTAGAAAGAAATATTTAAAGATTAGAAAAAACATTTCAAATAGAGTCAGCAAAGATGAAGTTATTTTTAATAAAATTATTGAAAATAAAAAGTTTAAAAAAGCTAATGTAATAGCTATATATAAATCTATAAAAGGTGAATATGAAACCGAAAAACTAGTAAACTATTGTTTAGAAAATGGAAAAACTGTATGTTTTCCTAAAGTAATTGATGATGAAGTAATGTTGTTTTATAAAGTTAATAGTTTAGATGAAGTAAATGTTAACGGTAAATATCCTGAAATTTTAGAGCCTTCAGGAAAAGAAGAAAACTTAATTGTTAAAGAAGATATTGAGTTGATGATAGTACCTTTAATATGTTTTGATGATAGAAATTATAGAGTTGGATATGGAAAAGGGTATTATGATCGATATTTATATGGAAATGAAACTATTTATAAAGTAGGTTTATCATATCAAGAATTAAAAATTGATGAATTTTTAGAAACTGATGATTTCGATGTTATTTTAGATTTAATAATTACTGATTAAAAAATATATAATCACATTCATTTTAAAATATTTTTATAAGAGTAAAATATTTTTTGAGGTATAAAAATATGTTCAAAAAAGAGAATTTGATTAAATTACAAAATGAATTAAAAAAAGATAATGTAAAAGCATTTTTAATTTTAACTAGCGATCCTCATGGTAGTGAATATTGTGCGGATCATTTTTTAGTATTAAGAAAATATTTTTGTCCATTTACTGGTTCTGCTGGACAATTATTAGTTTTTCAAGATGAAGCTTATTTATTTACTGATGGAAGATACTGGATTCAAGCAAAAAATGAATTAGAAAATAGTGGAGTAACTTTAATTAGAGATGGAGATAAAGGCGCTCCCTCAATCGTTGAATTATTAAAAGCTAAAGGGATTGATAAATTATATACAGATACATTGTTGATGAGTGAAAAAATGTATAGACATTTTAATTTAAATAAAATAGAAATAATCGACAAATCATATAGTTATTTGATTGAAAATCTACCAACTTTATCTGATAGTAAAGTATTTAAATTAGATGATGATTTAAATTCATTAAGCTATAAAGAAAAAATAAATAAGATATTGAATGAAGTTGAATCTAAAGGCGCTAGAGCTAATTTAATAACATCATTAGATGATATTGCTTGGATTTTAAATTTAAGAAGTGATGATATCCCTTGTAATCCTGTATTCTATTCCTATTTATATTTATCAAGTACTATTGGAAATCATTTATTTATCAATAAATCTAAATTAGATTTTAAAATTGAAGGAATTGTAGTTCATGATTACGATGAAATAGTAGATTTTTTAAATAAAAATAATGATATATCAACCTTAGTAGATGAAAATAAAGTAAATGCTAAATTGTTTAATATTTTAAAAAATAAAATTATAGGAAGGAATCCTTCATATTTAATGAAAGCTATAAAAGATAAAATAGAATATGAAAATATTAAAAGAATTCAAGCGATTGATGGAGTAGCTTTATTAAAATTTAATAAATATTTAGATGAAAATATAAATAATAATTTAACAGAATATGATTATAGTGAAAAATTAAAAGAATTTAGATTAGAAAATAAAGAATGTTTTGAGTTGTCTTTTGATACGATTGCTGCAGTCGGAAAAAATGCAGCTCAAATGCATTATGAACCTACTAAAGATAATAATAGTGTTGTAAATGATAAAGAAATTGAATTACTTGTAGATAGTGGTGGTCAATATTTTGGTGGAACGACAGATACTACAAGAACATTTTTAATTGGAAAACCAACTAGTGAATATATTCATGACTACACTTTAACTTTAAAAGCTGTAATTGCGGTTAGTAGAGCGATATTTTTAAAAGGGAGTGATGGTCACACATTAGACATATTAGCTAGACAATATATATGGAACGAAGGAATGGACTATAAATGTGGTACAGGTCACGGTGTAGGTTATATTTTAAATGTTCATGAAGGACCTAACGGATTAAGGTATAGAGCGATGAAAGATAGAGATGATCAAGATCCAATCGTTCCAGGAATGGTAACTACTATCGAACCAGGTGTCTATAAAGAAAATAAATATGGTATAAGAATTGAAAATAATTTATTATGCATCAAAGCTTATGAAACTAGTGATGGAGAATTTTTTAAGTTTGAAACTATAACTTATGTACCTATTGAAACTAGATGTTTAGATATGTCATTAATTAATGATACTGAAAGAGAATGGATTAATAATTATCACCAATTAGTATATGAAAAGCTATCTTTTTTAATAAAAGATAAAGAGTTATTAGAATATTTAAAATTAAAAACAAAAAGAATTTAATAAAAAAATAGATTGCATGGAAGCAATCTATTTTTTTATTAAAGAGGTAAATCTTTTTTCTTAAATATTTGAATTGATGAGGTGTACATTACTATTGAAATCGCTACTAATCCAATAAGTTTATACCAATATTGATTCGATCCAGTCATAACGCTATACGCATCAAATAATGACGTGATAGTCATATAATTAAATACATTCATAGCGCTAATTCTAACAGTTCCAGGAATTGCGTTGGTTCCGAATAAACCTAAAATAGCACATATAAAGAAGAATATTGATATACCACCTCCAACTCCGATCGCATATGAAGTTTTATTAAAGTAACAGCTTGTTAAGAAACAAATACTTGATATAGCTAATGTTACTAAATAGTTACCTAATGTATATTTTAATATGTGAATTACAGGTAATGATGTAATTAAATCAGTTCCTCCGCATAGTATACCAATCTCTCTAGAAATTAAAGCAAACACAAGTAAGGTTAAAGTCATTACAGTTTCAGAGAATATTAAGTATACTGCTTCAGTAAAGATAAATGTTGTTCTTTTAATTGGAGTAGAGAATGTGAAAGCTAATGATCCGTTTTCAACTTTTTGAGCTACTAAATTATTAGATAATAATATTGTATAAGCCATAGGAACCAATAGTGCAGCGATAGCAAATCCTACCATACCAACGATAATTCCGTAAGTATTCATATCACCCATCTCAGTTAAAGAGTTATTAACTTTCGTTGGTAATTGATCCATAACTCCACTTGATGAAGTTACATTAGCAATTAAAGTTGCATCAGTTGTAGAATACCCTTCATTTATTTTAGTTTTATATATTTTTTTATAGCTTGATATTGAGCTAGCAGTATAAGAATAGACAGTATTTAATATAGATTTTCCACTTAATCCATTCTTTTCTGCACTAATTTGATCAATAGAAGTGATTGATTCATTATATTTTTCGTTATATGCTTCAATCAATTGATCTGAAGCGACAGCAACTATCTTATCGGTTACTAAATCTTCAATTGCATCAGTTTGAACAGTACTATTTTTGTAGTATGTATTTTCGTTATTTTCGTCTCTAGTGATGTATTCTTTCATGAACGAATTTAAATCGTTAATTAAAGTAGTAGAAGATTCTTTTGCTTCATCTTTAGCTTGTTGAATCTCTTCTTCAGTATAAGGAGTACCAGTTAATGCTTCTTTTCTCATTTTATGAGCCGTATTAGCATTAATTCCTAAATCACCAGATCTAACAATAAATTTAGATGGATTATAAGTTTTAATTTCGATTTCTTGTTTGATTTCATTTCCATTTGAATCATATTTTCCTGTAGAAATATATGTTACAGGCCATCCAAGTTCTGAAGTGATGTATTTAACTTCGAATGAAGGTAAATATGCGTAATATGCTTGATTATTAATCTCATTTTTTGCAGCTTCAACAATCGCAGTAGAATATAAAGAATTTACATATTGGGTATCAGTCTCGTATTTTGTTTGATTTTTATTATATTCATCACTTAAAAAAGTAAAGATTGTATCGGCAGTTTCTTGATCCATCATCTTGCCTGCAACTAAATCAGCTAATTGAAAACTATACGAAATACTGACTGAATTTGTTGATTTATTATCGGTATACACTTCACTATAAGCATTATTTAAAGTTTCTTTTAAAGACTCTACAGTTGCATCTTCAATTGAATATGCAGTTTTGATATATGAAGCTATAGCTGAAGGTAATGTTTTTATTAAGATATCTTTATTGCTTTCCGATTTATTTGAATGATATTCATCTAAATAATCTGATACTAATAATTTTGCTATAGCCTTTGTTTGTTCATCTAAACTAGAATTATTAATTGTAGTTTCTGAAACAATCATCGTAGTTGCTTTAGCAGTGCTATGTTTTGTAGCATCATCTCCTGAAGCGATGTTATATGCTGTGTTATATATTGTTTTAATGCCACTAAATAATGATTCAACTTGAGAATTTGTAGGGGTAGATAAAGCTGTATTTAATGAAGATTGAACAGTGGATAAACTGCTTGATAAAGTTTCGTATCCACTAGCTGCACTAGAAAATGCTTGGTAATATCCAACTGTTCCACCTTTCAAAGTTGATTCTAAATCTGCATTGTCGAATAAATTCTTTAAAGCGTCGCTAGTAGAATTAATATTTAATGTAGATAAGATTCCGATGACACATGTAATTAAAACGCCATTAGCAATAGAAGTGATTAATAATCCTTTTTTATTACTTTTTATGGATTCTTTAAAAATAGCTTTAGAGAATATTCTAGATTTTTTCTTTTTGTTTATTTTTTTAGGTGGTAAAGCATATTCTTCTTCTTTAATTTCTTTATTATTTAACACTTGTTCCATATTAAATTTCCTCCTTTATATTCTTTCTAGATTCATCAAAATAAGTTTGTAATGTGTAAGGTAATTGAGTGATGAATTTAATATCATTTCCTTTTAACTTTAAGAACAATTCATTGACATCTTTTTTATTGACTCTAATGACTAATTGATGGTCATTATTTTTGATTTTAATGCAGTTTTTACGATAGATTTTTTTAAAACTTTCAAATTCTTCTTTTTTATTAAATTCAATTTTATAATCTCTTAATGGTCGATTTTTAATTTTATTAACATCGACAACTTCAACGATTCTACCCTTAGAAATTAAAGCTACTTTATCTGCGACTTTTTCTAATTCTTCAATAGTGTTGCTTGACATGACGATAGTTTTATTTTTAGCTTTCTCTTCTAAAATGATTTTAAGTACTTCATCTCTCATTAAAGGGTCTAGACCTGTCGTAGGTTCATCTAATAAAATGATTGGAGAATTCTTCATTAAAGATGTAACTAACGCAGTTTTTTGTTTCATGCCTTTAGACATTCTTCTAGGATATGCTGTGATATCTAATTGAAGTCTTTTAATGTAACTATTTGCGTTAGCAAAGTCTTTTTCTTTGATGTTATTTTGACTTGCAAATTGTCTTAAAAATTCAGTGCCACTCTTTAAATCAGGAAAGTTTATTTCTCCAGGAACGTATCCTATAAAATTTTTGGTTTCTGCAGCATCTTTATAAGCATCGTAATTATAGATTCTAATATTTCCTTTATCTGATTTAATAAAACCCATAATTTGTCTTAATAAGGTTGTTTTTCCAGCTCCATTTTCTCCTACAAGACCTAAAGTTTCACCTTCATATATATTGATATTTAAATCGAAGTTACCTCTAGATTGGCCATAATCTTTAGTGACATCATTTAACGAGATAACTATTTTTTTATCTTTATTTTCCATATTTATACCTACATAGAAGAATATGTTCTATCTTCTTTATAAAATGACATGAAGTAATCTTCTAAAGTTTCTTTTCTCTCTTTAAAATCTTTTAAATCCATCTCACTTAATTTCGTTATCATTTTATTAACTTGTTTATCTTCGATAGTAAATAAGACTCTTTTACTTATTAAACTTTTTTCTAATATTTTATAAGGCTTGTTTTTAGCTTTAGTAAAACTTAAATATTCTTCTTTTTTATTAAATATAATTTCGTAAGTTTTTAAAGTTTTATGTTTTAAATCGCTAGAATTAAATAAGGATACGATAACTCCATCTTTAATGACAGCAATTCGATCGCAACAAGAATCGATTTCACTAAAAATATGAGAAGAAAGAAGTATAGTTTTTCCTCTTTCTTTTTCTTTTTTAATCAATTCAACAAATACATCTTGCATTTCAGGGTCAAGACCAGAAGAAGGTTCATCCATGATGATAACATCTGGATCATTCATAAAAGCTGATACGATAACTAGCTTTCTTTTCATACCTAAAGACATATCTTTACATAATAAATTAGTATCTAATTGAAATATGCTAATTAATTCGTTTAAGTACTTCGTATCTTTTAATCCTTTTAATTCTTTTTGAATATCTAATACTTGTTTACCGGTTAATAGTGGGGGTAAAGAAATTTCTCCAGGGATATATGAGACACCTTCCATAACTTCATTTCTATCGTAAAATGTGCTTCTTCCATTAATTAAAGCTTGGCCTTCATCTTGCTTACTAAATCCCATTAAGATTCTTATAGTAGTCGATTTACCTGCTCCGTTAGGTCCTAAATATCCAAAACATTCACCTTTATGAACTGAAAAGTTAACATCGAATATCCCTCTGCCAGAGCCAAAATCTCTCGTAAGATTTTTAATTTCTATAATGTCGTCCATATATTGCCCTCCTTTCAAGTAATTGAACTCTTGTATAATTATTCACGAAGAGTATAATAATACTTGTGAGTGCAAAATCAATATTAAAATATAAGTATTTATACTTTTTAGTTTAAATTGGTCAATATTGCAAAAGGAGAAATTATTTATGCAAAATTATAATGAAAAAGTAGACATGAGAGTCTATAGAAGTAAAAGAGATCTAGCTAACGCGTTAGAAAGTTTATTAAGAGAAAAGAATTATGATGACATCTTAATTAATGAAATAGTTTCTAGAGCGATGGTTAGCAAAAATACTTTTTATAATAATTTTTTAGACAAGAATGATTTATTAAATTTTTTATTTCAAAGATATGCTAACGAATTATTAAAAAGCTTAGAACCATTTGAAGAAGATAAAAAACCTATTGAGGAAAATATTAAAGAAATAATAAAGACAATGGTTCATTTCTTTTATGAATCTCCTATACAAACTAAAAAGATGATAACAAACGATAAAACTAAATCTTTATATTGGAATATAAATTCTTTTGCAGAAAATTTTATATACAATAGTTTTAAGAATAGAAAAGTAAAATTGATTAACACTAATGTTAATTTAGATTTATTATGTCCATTTATCGCTGGTGGAGTTACTAATTTATTGTATTCTTTATGTGATAAAAATATTAATTTAGATGAAAATGAATTAGTAAATGATATATTAGCATTGATCACTAGATAATTATTTTCTTGCTTATAATCGTTTTTATTTTATAATTCTTTTATGAGCGAAAATGCAAAGTATATTATTAAAAAGATTTTTACATCGCGGATTACTAAATTAGTTTTAACATGTATCCTCGGTGTTTCTTTAGTTTTGATATTTGGATTTGTTACATATAAAGATGAAGGAAACAATCAATGGTGCAACGCTTGCTTTGTAACGTTTTTTATTATTTTTGGATTAGGTGCTTTTAGTTTATTAAATAATTTTGGAACCTTTGATTTGTTGGGTTATTCTTTTTCCAATCTTTTTAGTGTTATCATTCACAAAGATGAAAAAAAATATGTCGATGCGATTGACTATAGAAATAAAAGAAAAGATATTAGATTTTCGAATAGATTTACTTATTTTGTTTATTTTGGTGTGTCTTTAGTATTTTTAATTACTGCGATTATATTGTTATTTACTCAAGCAAAAGTAGTTGCTTAGCATATACGATATTAAAAAAGTATTAAGATTTACATATTTTTTAATTACAAAAATTTTTTAACATTTATTATATTTTTACTTTTAGAAAACCAATTTGTCGACAATGGTTAGCTAATAAGTGATTTTTTTAAATTTAGGGGGATATTTTTTATGTTTAATAAGAAAAAGATTAGTGTTCTTTCAATGCTAGCAGCTTGTGGCCTTGTTGCTGTTGGCGGATTAACTGGTTGTGGAGGTGATGGGGGAGATATTGACCCACCTACTCCTACTCCAGTAGAAACAAAATATGGAGGAACTGCAACATTTAATTCACCATATTTTGAAGGATATTTTGCATTAACAACTGAATCAGGTGAAGATTTGTTAACAACATCTAAGATGACACTTGTAGAAAGTGGAAAAACAGGAGTTAAAGCATATGCTTATGAAGCTCCTGCAGGTGCTATTATTTCTTGGGAAGTTCAAAATGAAAAAGGTGAGGTTGTTACTGATTTGAGCATTGCTAGTGATGGTACTGTTACAGTCCCAAGTGTATCTAGTAAAAAAGAATATACAGTTTATTGTATTGCAACAGATCCAGATAACGAAGATACAAAAATTAGAGCTGCATTCCAAGTAACAGTCGTTCCAACTGGAAGTATTGCTACAGGAACTCAAGATTTAATGGGTTTAACAAACGAAGAGCTTCTTTCTACATTTAGTGGAGCTGAAAGTTTAGCTTTAGAAACTGGCTTAGCTGGTATGAATTTTTGGGCATATGGTGGATATGTTCAAGTTAGTAGCAGAGTTACAAATTCTAGATCAGAAGATGGTAAATTTACTTCTTCATCATATGTTCCTGGTTATGGTTTTGGAATTGGAACATATGGTTATTTAAACGCTGATAACCCAACAGAAAGTAATTCTAGTTGGAAACGTTATTACCATTCTGAAAATTCTAACCAAACAACAACTGTTAACAAATATAAGAGCAGTGGAACTGGTGTTAGTGATTATTGGTCATTATTCAACGCTCCATATTTTGAAACTATGTTAAGTGAGGATGATGAATCTGAATATGTTGCAAGTATGGCAACTACCGCTGAACCAATACCTCTTGATGATGATGGAAAAGAGTTGACAGGAACGGCTGCAAATGGATTACATAGTAAATGGAAAATTAAAGTTAATGTTGGTTCAAAAGTAAAATACCGTAATTTAGGAACTAAAAATGGTAGTGCATTTGACGGAAGAGAAGTTGCTCTAGAAGATTATTTAACTCCATATATTATGTACTATACTCAAGCGGCTAAAGCTTCTAATGTTACACAAATGTTAGGTACATTTGTTGGGGATAGTGAATACTATCAAAAAACAGCTGAAGTTGATACTGTTACAGTTGATTATTTCTTAGAAAATTTCCCAGGTATTCAATTAAATAGAGCTGATAATTCTTTGATTTTTGAACTTGAAACTCCATGTACATCAGACTTTGCAGCTTATAGATTGAATAACCAAGGTGTATTACCATTAACATTTGTCCAAGATACTCTTGGTGGTGGAAGTTTGTCTGCAGGTGTTACAAAGTACGGAACAGTAGATGAAAAAGATGGCTCAAAACCTGAAGATAACGTTTTATCAACTGGACCATATGTTCTTGAAAAAGTTAGCGAAGATAAGATTGTTCTTAAAAGAAATGATCAATGGTACGTCACTAAAGATAGTGCTGGACGTGATGTTTATAAATTAGAAGGTTATGTTTACACTAAAAATACAGCATTACAAAATGATACTGATTTAACATTAGCATTTAAACAATTTGAAGAAGGATATACTGAACAAGCAACAATTCCATCTTCAAAAATTGCTGATTTAAAGAATAATCCTCTTACAATTCACATTGAAAATACAGGTAGTAAAAATGGTGTCTCATTCAACTGTTTAAATAAGGTTGACTACGATTACTTATTTGGTACAGGAACTAAGTTCCAAGCACATGCTATTGCTGGACAATTCTTTGATGATTATGAACTAGGAAGCGCTGGAAATTCAGATTATAGATCAACATATTTTGAAAACGATTGGTCAGTTAAACCTATTATGGGTAACCATAATTTCCAAAAAGGTTTAAATTGTGGCTATGATAGAAATGCATTTGCTGAAACATTAGGTAGAGTTGGATTTAGTGATTACTATGGTGATATTAACAAAATGACTCCAAAATCAAGTGCAAGATACAATGAAACAGATGCTCATAAAAACGCTGTCAAGTCAGTTTATGGAGAAGATGGTATTTCACTTTCAAGTAATGAAAAAGGTATTCAATACTTTAAAGAAGCTATTACTGAAGAACTTGAAGCAGGACATTATTTATTAGGAACAGCAAGTAATCCTACAGAAATTACAATTAATGTTAACTGGCAATCTTCTAGCTGGGTTCAATTCCAAGGAACTGCTATATTTGGAGCTATAGAAGATACATTCACAACAGCAGTTTTATCAAATGCTAATTGGCGTGATGGTTCTTCGCCATTGATTAAATTAAAATTTGAACAAACATACGAAGGAAGCGGACAAAGTGACTATATTAATACATATGTAAAAGTTGCTTTAGGACAATATGATATCGCTCAAGCTTCAATTAGTGGTGGCGAATACGAAGTCTTCCAAGAAACAGGTCTTTGGGAATCATATAATAGAGCTTATTCATTAACAATTCACCATGCTCTTGTTACAAATATTCCATCTTCATATATTACATATAATGGTAAATATTACTCATTAGATGCATTATATTATGGAAATACTGAAACAGTTAAACTCGACGATAATGGAAGAATTGATTATAGTTCATTAAGACCTATTGATTAATTAAAAAAAATAAATTAATAACATAAAACCATTTAGACAACTAAATGGTTTTATGCGTATAAAAAGGAGGAAAAAAATATGGTTAAATATGTTATAAAAAGACTTATTTTAGCATTTTTTACAGCATTTATTGTCCTTAGTTTAACTTTTATTTTGTATAAAACATTACCTTTAGATCTTCCGTTGGCTGCTGGTAAAAGCGCTGTTTCAACATATTTAGGTAATCAATACAATTTAGGTTATGTTGTAAGATTTACTGAGCCTCATCCTGAGCTTGGGACATTATTAGGTGGAACAGGATATGAAATCGGTAAAACTGGTACTTTCTATTACTATTATTCTAAACCTGTAATGCAACAATATTTTAATTGGATTTCTAATGTTATTACTAAATGGGATTGGGGTTTATCTTCAACGCTTTTCCCAAATCAATCTGCTATGGGAATTATTATTGAAAAATTACCAGTTACAATAGAAATTAACTTAATTTCAATAATAATAGCTTTACCTTTAGGTATCATTATTGGAATTGTTGCAGCGTTAAATAAAGATAAACCTATAGATCACGTAATTAACACTATAATTATGATTATTATAGCTTTACCTTCATTTATCACTATTTTATATTTAATTTTATTCTTTAGTTATAATCTTCATTGGTTACCAACTAGATTCGCTGATGAAACAAGTTCGTTAGCTGATAAAATTAAATCTTTAGTTATTCCTGTTTTAGCTTTATCTATCGGAACTATTGCTTCATTTGCTAGATTTGTTAGAGCCGAGTTATGTGAAGTTATGAGCAGTGATTATTTAACTTTAGCTCGTACAAAAGGATTAACTAGAAGACAATCAATCATTCATCACGCTTTAAGAAATTCGATGGTTCCAGTTGTTCCAATGGTTATTGCTGAATTTATAGGAATTTTAGGTGGTAGTATGGTTCTAGAGAATTTATATAATATTAGAGGTGTTGGTAATATTTATATGAGTGCATATTCTGCAAAAGATTATACGTTGCTTCTTGCTAATACAGCTTTCTATACGATTATTGGATTAGCAAGCAGCGTTTTAGTGGACATTTCATATGGTTTTATTGATCCACGTATTAGAATGGGGGCTAAATAATTATGGAAAATGATAAAAATAAATTTCAATATTTAGATAGTTTATCTAACCCTCAAGAAATCGAAATCGGAAAAGAGGATTTCAATTTTGTACAAAACAATAAAAAAATTCATGATGTTAAATTAAAAGGAAAACCTGTAACTTTCTTTAAAGATGCTATGAAAAGATTTGTTACTAATAAATCTTCAGTTACTGGTGGAGTTATTCTTGGTTTTATTATTTTATGCGCTATATTCCTTCCAATTTGTATTCCTGATGTAGGATGTTACGATGTTAGTACAACACACTTACTAAATCCAGATGGAATAAAAAGTGAAAAAGCGTTACCTCCAAAACTTTTCTCAAATGCAAATGGTTTCTGGGATGGTACTATCAAAAAAGAAAGTATCACTTATGATATGGAAGCTCAAACTCCTGTTGATTATGAAATGAGAACCGTATCTCATTTAACTGTTGAAGAATATTATGGTGATCTTGCAGCAAATTACGGACTTGGTGGATATATTAATTTAACTAAAAAAGATATCGCAACAAGCAGTTTAGTTGATTATTATTCTTACACTTATAATTATGATTTTTCATATTCGTATGATATTACATATAGATTTGTTAAAAATTATAATGAAGGTTATAAAGAAGCCAAATATAGAATTTCTTTAATAACAATGAGTGGTGGAATTAAAACTTATTATCCATTAACTGGATTAAATGAAGTTACATCTTCATTCGATGAAGGAAGCGACTTAAATAAAGGGTTTGTATCTACACTATTTGATAAGGATGAAGAAGGAACATTAGAATTAGATGTTTCTACAATTATGAAAGATATTTATGGTGTTACAAGTTTATCAAGTGCTCGTATTAATATCGATATGTTAGATGAGAGTGATGATACTAACAAATCTTCAATATTAATAGAAAGTTTAGATATTAATAGCGAAGATGATCCTAGTACAGATTATGTATCTTCTAGAAGTATCATCGACGCTAATAATAATTTAATTCAAGAACAAAAAATATCAAAAGAAGGATCTATTGATAAGGTTAATAATCCAGCTTATTGGACTGGTAAAACAAGTAATAGAAGCGCTTTGAATGTAAAATTTGCTAGATGTAGTTTCTTATATGATATGTATGAAGATTGCTATGGTGATAAAGTCATTACATTAAACTCATATAAAGTTAATCAATTTATAGCTTTAGGATATTTTAATTACGATCCAAGTGGCGGAGCTACTGATGATGCTGATGTACTTGCTTCTAGATATGAATCATTAAATTCTAAAAGCAATCCAATAGTTTCTATTATTTCTCAATCAGGAACTGCAACATATAGTAAAACTGATAAGAATTACACTGGTTTTTATTTAACTTGTGTTATTAGTCAATATAAATATTTAGGATATTCTTCAAAACCTATATATTTATTTGGAACAGATAATTCGGGTAGAGATTACTTAAAAACACTTGCGACATCATTAAGATTGAGTTTATTAATAGCGTTTGGTTGTGCTTTAATTAATATAGTTATTGGTATTATTTGGGGTTCAATTTCAGGTTATTTTGGTGGATGGACTGATATCACTATGGAAAGAATTTGTGATATCGTTTCAGGTCTTCCTTCAATTGCAATTATCACATTATGTATTTTACATTTACATAACGATATGTTAGCTTTCATTATTTCAATGTTTATGACTGGATGGATGGGTGTTGCTGGAAGAACTAGAACACAATTTTATAGATATAAAGGTAGAGAATATGTTTTAGCTAGTAGAACATTAGGTGCTAAATCTCCTAGATTAATTTTTAAACACATTTTACCTAACTCGATGGGTACAATTATCACTTCATCAATCTTAATGATCCCATCAGTAATTTATAGTGAAGCTAGTATTTCTTATTTAAAATTAGGTTTAAGTAATCAACTGTTATTTGGTGTTATTTTAAGTGAAAACTCAAATATTTTTGAAGGATATACAATGTATTTATTGATTATTCCTACAGTAATTATGGCGTTCTTACTTGTATCGTTTAACTTATTTGGTAATGGATTACGTGATGCGTTCAACCCATCACTTAAAGGAGGTGAATAGTTATGGAAGAAAAAGAAAAAGTACTTTCAGTAAAAGACTTAGTAGTCTCTTTTAAAACTGATAGAGGTATAGTTCACGCTGTTAGAGGTGTATCTTTCGATTTATATAAAGGTGAAACTTTATGTATCGTTGGAGAATCTGGTAGTGGAAAATCTGTTACAAATAAAGCAATCATTGGTATCAGTAGCGCTAATGCTATTATTGAAAATGGACAAATTCTTTACGAAGGAGAAGATTTAGTTAGAGTTAGTGAAGAAGAATTCCATAGAATTAGAGGTCATAAAATTGGAATGATTTTCCAAGATCCCCTTTCCGCTTTAAATCCTACGATGAGAGTAGGAAAGCAAATCATGGAAGCTACTTTAATTAATAGAAATGTCATCAAAAAATATTATGAAGAAATCATTTCTAACGAATTATGTGCTTTAAGAAATCTTGAATCTAACATCATCTTTGAAAATAAAAAATACGAAGAGGAAATAGCTGAAAACAAAGCTTTAGAAAAGGCATATAATAAAGCAGTTAAAAAATATTTTTCAACAAAATCTAAGTTTGAATCAATAGCTTCTTTAAAAGATGCAAGTGACGAAAAGAGTAAGGAAAAATATGAAAATGCTTCAATTAGTTTTGAAGAAACAAAAGAAAACTTGATTTCAATACAAAATAAAATTAAAGAATATTTTGCTTTTACATCAAGAGTTTTTAGAAATAGTATTAAGAGTAATTTCATTGTTATTGAAGAACTTGAAAATTCTAGAGAAGAAGATGAACTAAAGCAACAAATCCTTGAAGAGAAAGTTGAAAGATTAAGATACTTAAATGACTTATATGGTAAATATGTTGAAAAGCAATATATTGTTGAAGATGATTATGTAGCTGCTTTAAAAGAAAAGAATAAGGATTTAAGAGGTTTAATTAAAGAAAATAGTTTCCTTTTAAAGAAATATTCTCCAGCATTAAAAGAAGATTTAAAGAGAAAGAAAAAAGAAGCAAAGGCTTTAACTGAAAAATATAAAGTTGAAACTAAGGCTGAATTTGAAAAACAAATAAGTGAAGAAGAAACTAAACTTCATGAGATTGATAAAAAAATCTTAGAAGTGGAAGCTAAACTTTCTCAAGAAGAACTTGCTAAAGTTCATTCAATCCTAAAAGAAAATATTAAAATTCAAAAACAGATTGATAAAATTAAAACTAAATTTAAAGAAGTTAATGTTTCTAAAGTCAGTAAAGATAACGAATTAAAATTAATTGAAATTCCTAACGAAACATTAAATGCTTTATATAAAGAAAAAGGTGAGTTGATCGAAAAGATTAAAAACACTAAAGAAGAGTATTCTAACAAAACTAGAATTAGTAAATCCCATGCCAAAAAGATGGCTTTACAAGTTATGAAAGAAGTTGGTATACCTCTTCCAGAAAGAAGGTTTAAACAATATCCATTTGAATTTAGTGGTGGT
Organism: Lachnospiraceae bacterium; assembly: GCA_963661135.1. GTDB lineage: Bacteria > Bacillota_I > Bacilli_A > RFN20 > CAG-826 > Onthovivens. The sequence continues at coordinate 56,983 of CAVKZO010000002.1, forward strand.
ATGAGACAACGTATCGTCATAGCTATCGCTTTAATTGCTAACCCTGATATTCTTATTTGTGACGAACCTACAACTGCACTTGACGTTACAATTCAAGCTCAAATTCTCGACTTAATTAATAAATTAAAAGAAGAAAGAAAACTTAGTTGTATCTTCATTACTCACGATTTAGGTGTCGTCGCTCATATGGCTGATAGAGTTGCAGTTATGTATGCTGGTAAGATTGTTGAATACGGCCAAGTTGATGAAATATTTTTTGAGCCAAAGCATCCTTACACCTGGGCATTATTGTCGTCTATTCCAGACATTCATTCTAAAGAGAAGCTTGAAGCGATTCCTGGAACACCTCCAGACATGCTTTATCCACCAAAAGGAGATGCATTCGCTTTAAGAAGTAAATATGCTATGGAAATCGATTTTAAATATGAACCACCATTCTTTAAGGTGAGCGATACACATTATGCTGCTACATGGTTGCTACATAAAGATGCGCCTAAAGTAGAGATGCCAAAAATTGTTAAACAAAGAATTGAAGCTGCTAAAAAATTAGATGAGGAGGAAGAAGAAAATGCAAGACGAAGAGAAGAAAATAACTAACGTTGATACAGAATTATTAGATGAATCCTCATTTCATGATGCTAAAGATAACCCAATTTTACAAAGCAATTTAATCAAAACACAAGTAGCGATTGATGAAACTGGTAGTAAAAATGACGAATTAAAAGAGCATCCTATTAGTGATGATACAAAACTAAAAGAAGAAGTCAGTAAGATTGATAACACTAAAAAATATAAGAATAAATATAAACAAGAATATGTTGATAACAATGTTATTCTTTCAGTAAATCATCTTAAGCAATATTTTTTCTTTGGAGTTGGTCCTAAAAAGTTTAAGTTAAAAGCAGTCCACGATGTTTCTTTCCAAGTTCATGAAAAAGAAGTATTTGGTATCGTCGGCGAATCTGGTTGTGGTAAAACTACTACTGGTAGATCAATAATGAAATTATACGATATTACTAGTGGTTCAGTTTACTATAAAGGTTATAGAATCGGAGCAGGTTCTAGATGGAATGAAAAAGAAATTAAATACACCAAAATAAGATTAAGAAAAATCAAAAGAGATCTTAAAAAATCTTTAAAAGAAGGTAAAATTACTCATGAAGAGTATTCTGCTAAATCAAAAGAAGCTCAAGAGCATGCTGATAATATCATTAAGATTCAAAAAGATAAAATTAAGCAAATCAAATATGATAGAACACATCCTAATAAAGATTTGTTAAAAGAAATTCAAATGATTTTCCAAGATCCTATCGATTCTCTTGATCCTCGTATGACTGTAGAAACAATCATCTCTGAAGGTCTTCAAATTCAAGGATCTTACAATAGAGTAGAAAACCATAAAAAGGTTGTAGAAGCTTTAAATAGAGTCGGTTTAATTGAAGATTACGCAAATAGATATCCTCATGAATTCTCAGGTGGACAACGTCAAAGAATCGGTATTGCTCGTGCTTTAATTATGAATCCTAAGTTGCTTATTTGCGATGAACCTATAAGTGCATTAGATGTTTCTATTAGAGCTCAAATCATCAATCTTTTAGATGATTTAAAAGAATCTATGGGTTTATCTATCATCTTTATTGCTCACGATTTAAGTGTTGTTAAATATTTCTGTGATCGTATTGCTGTTATGTACTTTGGTGAAATTGTTGAACTTGCTACTAGTGATGAATTATTTAAACATCCATTACACCCTTACACAAAATCATTATTAAGTGCTATTCCATTACCAAATCCTCATCTTGAAAAGAGAAGAAAAAGAATTATTTATAATCCTAGCGAATGCCACGATTATTCTAAAGAAAAACCTACTTTACAAGAGATTTTACCAGGACACTTCATTTTAGCTAATAGTGAAGAGATGGAAAAATATAAAAGTGAGATTGAAAAGCTTGATATAGCTTCAAGCGAATCATCAAATTAATATAAAAATAGGAGTTCTATATTTATCCTCTTAATTAAAATTTTAACAATTAGAACTCCTTTTTTATTTGCTTTAAAATAGTGTATAATTTTTATATGAAAAAAAGATATTTACCATTAATATTACCTATATTATTTTCAGTAAGTGGGTGTAATGAAAAAGTTAGTTACGATACAAAAAAGTATGAAATCAATGTTGATTTTGAAAATGATAATTTTAAAATAATGCAACTTACTGATATTCATTTAGGTATTGAAGTAGATAATGAATTAGAGATGAATCAAGTAGGTAAATATATAGAATCGAATAATCCAGATTTAGTAGTAATTACCGGAGATACATTTTTAGATGCTAATAAAAATATCGTAGATTATTTTATTTCAAGAATGGATTCATTTAATGTTAAGTGGACTTTTACTTATGGAAATCATGATAATCAAGGGGATTATGAAGAATATTATATTAATAAATCTATAATGAAAAATAGTAAGAATGCTTTATTTATTGATTATAAAGATGATGATTTAACAGGTAAAACAAACTTTTATATCAACTTAAAAAAAGATAAGAAGACTTTGTATAGACTTTACATTATAGATAGCAATTCTTATTATTTTAATGGATTTAAATATCAATATGATGTAATTCATGAAGAGCAATTAGAACACATCAAAAAGATTAATGATTTAGATAACGCTTTTGGATTAGCTTTCTTTCATATTCCTTTTAGTGAATATCAAGAAACATATGAAAGATATATAAAAGGAGAAACTAAAGGACAGTGTACTAATTTTGAAAAATGTTGTCCTCCTTATACTAATAATGGTGCATTAAAAAAGATGTATGATAGCGGAATTAGAGCATCTTTTGTAGGGCATGATCATATTAATTATAGCGATGTAATTTACGATAAATTTGATGAAGATTTCATCATGTCTTATGGAGTTAAAGCTACTAAGACAATATATGCTAACGACGATTTATTAGGTTGTAAAATTATTAATTTAAAATCTAGTGAGATTGGATTAAAACTTGATGATATAGAGGCGAAATTATATGGTTACAGTATATAGAAATAATGATAAAAAAATTAAATTTATCGTATCTTTAGTTTTGTTTTTAATTTTATTATTTGTCATAGGACCAATAGTGGTTTTTGATGGTATAGGGTATATAATAAGTACCGCTACAAATAAGTTTTACAACATATGGAATAATTTACCTCCTTTATTGAGTTATATAGCTTTAGGAAGTCTTATTATTAATTACTTTAAAATTATATTTATAAATAAAGATAATAAGAAATTACATATTGTTTTCCTATCTATTTATGGAATTTTATTATTATCTAGCTTAATTTTATATCTATTTCACTTAACATTAATTTTTTCTAGTTTTAAAAATTATTTTGTTGGTGGGTATTATGATTCAATGTATTTAAAAGGTATTATATTACTAGTTATAGGTATTATTCTTTTTGGATTAGAACTATCGATCCACTTAAAAAATAAAGATTCTTTAGCGACTATTTTTGTATATCAAAATGTTGATAATTTTAAAAAAGCATATGGAATCGCATTTATTTTCTTAGTAATTTTATTTTTATACAACTTAAAAAGCTTTGTAACTTTACTGTTTATGAATCAAGGAGATAATATAGGACAAGTTGTGTACTTATTATTTTTAGGGATAAATATTTTTGATTTTATTTATATGATGATTTATTTTAATAAAAAATTTTCTAATTTTAATTTTGTAGTTTTTATCGTTTTAAATATTATTATACTTATGAATATGCTAATAATTGAATTAGAAAATCCTTCATTTTTAGTTCATATAATGAAGCCTGTTTCTCCTTTAACTTACGCGGTTTCTTTTCCAGTTTACTTCTATTTATTAATAATTAATGTATTAGCAATGATCGTCTTAATGATTATTAGAAAAATTAAAAACAATAGGTAAATCCTATTGTTTTTTAAATTTAAACATTAATCACTTAACTTGTACGTGAAATAAAACACTTGAATCATTATTTGTATAATCAGTTCTTATTTGAAGGTTTTTTAAGTTAGAATCATTATTCCAATCTGTAAAGAATTGTTCATATTCAGAAGTGTATGTAGATGTAGATACCATCTTATTATAATAAGTAGAAGAGATTGTAGTGTTATTAGATACATCTAAATCAAGCTTAATAGAACCAAGACCAATATTAAAAGAGGAATAAACATGAAATCTAGAAAGTAAGTATTGATTATCTCCTTCTTCGTTAAAATAATATAAATCAGCATAAACATCTAAAACAACTAACCTCATGTATAATTGATATTTATTTTCGTTATCAATCTTTTTAAAGTATTTAAAATAACCTAACATATTATCTAAATCGATACTATATTCACTTGCCATATCTTTTATTTTTTCATATACAGATTCTTGTTCTAATGAAAATACCATTACGTAATAAAGCATATCTTGAACCATTGTTGCTTGGTCTAGATGTACATAGTATAGATCGTCATTAGTAAGATTGTAATCCGACCATGTCCAGCTACCAAAGATTGTTTGTCTTGATCCAGTGCTTTTAAAAGATTTTTTATTTTTTTTGATATAAGCATCGGTATCTTTTATAAAATATTGAGTAACTATAGTACTATATGTTCTTGTTGCACTTGTATTAAAAGTTAAAGTCGATTCACTAACATCTGTTGTATAATAAATTTCAACTAATCCATCAATAGTAAATAAGTTGTTTTTATCTACCGTGTCACCTACTTTTAAGTAGACTTTAACTGTAGGTTTAATATCAACATCGACAATCCAAGTGGCAACGCCACTAGTTTTCATAATTAACGAACCTTCAATTTCGTAATCTCTTCTTTCAGTAGTCTTTATTCCTATCTTAGTTAATAACGGAAGAGTAGATAGATCGACGTAACCAATATTATCGTTGCTTTTAAATGATGTAGAATCGCTATTATTAAAGTTTTTTAATAAACTAAAAGAGATGTTTCCTAAACATCCATTGTAAGAAAAATCCTTAATAATAACATCTAATATGTTGTTTGTATCATCTGGATCAAAGTCTATTGAAAACTTTGTCGGAGATTCGCTATTCGGGTTGATTGTAAAATCTAAAACATATGCATCTGTGTTTTCAATTTTTACATTATCTCTTGATGTATTTATAAAGTCTAAAACTTTTTGTTTATAGTCTATTCCATTATCGCTATCTTTTTCTCCGATAATTTGTTTAATTAACGGAAGGTAATCCGATACATAAATATATAAAAGATTACCTTCTGTCATTTTTGTGAACTCACTTAAAGCTTCTAAAACATTATTTCCATAAGTATATGCTTTTATTGATTCATTATATTGAAGATTAATCATTGATTGTTCACTATCTGATTGTTTTTCTTTTTTTATTTGAACTTTATTAGTTGTTTCTTTATTGTCTGAAGATACTGAAGTAACCGAAAAAGACCCTTCAAGTTTATTATCAACTGTCAAAGGGTTTTTCTCGTTATTTAACCAACCGTTTAATGTTACTTTTTTTGTAGTATCTTCGTTATTGCCTGGGATTTTCCAAAACACCATTTACTTTAAAGGAGGATGAAACTCCTTCGATTATGCCTAAGACAGAATCGACAGTAGTATTCATCTCTTTATAGTAATTAGTAATTTCATCCTCCGAAATTGAGAATTCTTTATAGTCATCAAATGTTAAACCAAAAGTAAATAATCCAGTATTTTGGTCTTCAAATGATCCGCTTATCGAAAGAAGTGAAGGATTTTCACCTTTATCAACTGTATCTAATGTAATTGAAATTTGACCAGGATTTTCAGTGTTGCTATTAAATGCTTTTGTATTGATATCAACAACTAATGTATCTTGGCTAGCACCATTTTTAATTGAGATATAAGGTTTTAATTCATCAATATAAGTGCTATTTAAAATAGTCCAGATTTTACCATCTGTTAAATTTAATATGTCGTTAATGGTAGTGGACATATCATCAAATGGGCTCTTTGTATCAGTTGATTCGCTACTAGAATTGCTATTAATTAATCCTTCAGCAAATGTGACGATATCAAAAATCTTACCTTGAGTTAAACTCATTCTAGTTCTACTAGATTCGCTATATCCGTGGTAATCAAGATATAAGCCTTGATTTTGATATGTTAATTTTGCGTTGTGTGGAACTCCGTTGACATCAGCGCTTAAATTCAATTGATATAATCCTAAATTTTTACCTTTAATGACATCGATTGCTGAGTCAAATGTAACATCATCACCAAAATCCATTGAATCGATTTTGTTTAAATCTGCATTTAAGTTACCTGCAGCTTCAATGACTGGTGTAGTTTCATCTTTTTTAGTGTAACTAAATGTATATGATGTTCCAACTTGTTTAGTGTTAGCAATTTTCGAAATTGAATTAAAGATCGGTGAAACGATTTTAAAGTTAGCATATGTTGATAAATCGCCATAAACTTCATTAACATTAGTTTCAACATAATCTTTTAAAGATAATGATAAACTAACGTAATTAATATGGTTTATATCGCTTGTATCTTTGCTTTCACAAACAGGTAAATCAACAATTGAAACACCATTAAATTTACCATTAGATAAATCTAATTCTAAATAGAAATTCTTGTCTACAAGTTTAGAATATAAGCCTTTTGCGCTTATTTCTAATTTCATCTTGCAGCTTTCATCATCTGGAGCACCTTCAACAGTTAAGTTCTTAATAATCTTTTTGTATGCGTTCCAGTTTCCGTTCATAATGTCGTAAATTGCTTCACCTTTTAAAACGTTATTAAGAGCATCTAAAGATTCGTTAGCTTGTTCTTGATCATCATTAGCTAGTGTACCGACAATGTTTTTACTTAAATCATCGATGGTGGAATTTTCAATATATCCAGTAGCTAATTGATTATGTACATTGAAGTATGTCTTACTATCTTCATATCTAACATTAACTTTGGTGTATAAATCTTTTTCTCCGCCTAATGAGATATCGTAAATTGCACCATCATTAATACTTTTTGCATTCTTTAAATCGCCTTTAAAACCACCAGTGATTTCTCTACTAGCAGTTTTAACTCCGTTTTCTTCTTCTTTAAATGAAAGTGAAAAATCGGTTTTAAATGTTTTTTCATCGATTAAAGATGTGATAGTAGTAAGAATGTTGGTTGTGCAATCTAAATTATTATAATCGCCATTAATATCAGTATTATCAACGTATTGAGAATCTAAACTCATCTCAGTATTACTTGATAAAGAAACCGTGATACCGCTTACTGTTAAAGGTTCTAAAGCAATATATGTTAATAAACCATTTTCATTGCATTTTAAAACTACATTGATATCTTGATCGATGCCAACTGATGATAATAAACTTTGTTTTACTAATAAGTTGTATGTATAAATTTTATGACCATCTACAATTTCTGGTGTTTGATTTAAATCTGTATCGCTAGAAAAACTCATTAAAGCTCCACAAATTGTTGGAATAAGCGGAAGTACATCGATCGATTTAACTTTGTCGACGATATCACCTACAGAAGATAAATCGTTATTTGTAAGAGTACCGATAGTAGGAACAAAATTTAAAACATCGTTTAAAAATTTTCCACTGATTGAGTATCTTGTATAATTTGCATCTTCTCCATTGATTGTATCAGCCCAATTTAAATCTATATATAATTTTCCGTTTCCATTAGCGTTAATAATCATACTTTCGTCAAGAATAGGGTTAACGCTTGTATCTGTTAAAACTTCGTTATATTTGATATTAACGTTACCATTAAGCTTAGCTACAACATCGTTACTTGTATCGTTATCTTTTCTTGTATCGATAAATGCTTTGTAATCTGCAGCTCCTACAAAACTTAATAGGATTTGATTGTTTGCTTTACTTCCGATTCCATCAACTTTCAATAAAAGGTCTTTAAAACTAAGGTTAGATGAAGCAAGATTTTCAGCTAATTTCGCTTTAGCGTTTTGACAAGCTTTTTGATCTTCTGTCATTGAATCTTGATCACCATCTATAGAATCATCAGGTGTAATTACTGATGTTTTAGAACCATTTATAAAGTAAAGTGTCGATAAACTACCTCCAACGATCATTGAAGTGACCAAAGAAGCAGCTAGAACTCTTAAAAATTTATAGTTCATAATAAAAATTCTCCTTTTTGTGTTATTAATATAATATTAATAATTTTATTTGTCAAGTTTTCTAGTTTTTTAAACGAGATTAGTAAAATAAAACTAGTATTAAAAACTAGATGTAATCGTATTATAAATTTAAAAATAATATTATTACGATGACATCGTTATTTTTTAAAAAATATAGAAATAAAATAGTTTATTATCTATAATTATAGTGTTTTTATTGCACCAATGATGGAATGGTAGACATGCTAGACTTAGAATCTAGTGGGGAGACCCGTGCAAGTTCGACTCTTGTTTGGTGCACCATAAAAGTAGCTTATCCTTTAATCTATATTATATAAATATTGATTAAAGGATTTTTTTAATATATAGATGATATATTTTTTTAAAGTTGGTTAATATGTATTTCTTAATTATATAAAAGTAGAAAATCCCTACTTGTAGGGAAAAGAGAAGATAATTATGAACTCATATATTGAACAAGTGAAAGTAATGCTTAAAGGACAAATTATAATTTTACAAGAAATAAGAAAATTATTAGGCTTAGAACTTAGGGATTACGTCTCTTTTATTGAAAATGGAAATCAAGTAAAATTAGCTAATTCCTCAATCTGTGCATTGAAATTAATGCAAGAGGAAACGAAAGGTGAAGCTTTAAAAAAGAATTAAAAACGAAAAAGATGTTCAAAAATTGATCGAGGAAAATAAGTAAGAGTTTTTTTGATTCTAATATCATATTTCCTCTAATGTTATTTTTAGAATCTATTCATGATTTAACATTGCAAAAAACACTTGCAACGCCATATGTTGCAGTTACGAGCGATTATGTTTTAGATTAATTAGCAAAGAAATTTTCCTGATAAATTAATAAAATTAGATTCTTATTTACTTCTTTTACGTATGTCGATAGAAGCTATAAAGGTTTTATATGATATTAATAATATTACATTAGATATAAGAGACCCTTATGGTAAATCAGTTTTAAAAGCAACTATCGGATTTAAATACGATGTATTAATTACTGGAGATAAAGATTTTTTAGAATCAAATATTAAGTTTCCTAAAAATTTAATGGCAAAAAACTTTATTGAAAATTATTGAAATAAACGATTATTAAAATACAAATGACAAAAGAATATAAATTTACTGTTAAACTCCTCATATTTATAAAATAAACTATACAAATCTAACGATAATAAAAATAGATATTGTAATTTTTATTTTAAAATTTTATAATTTTTTAAGTAACTTAATTAATTGCTAAAACATTAGCGAAAGGACCTAAAATGAATAAGGAAGAATTAAAACAATATTTCCTAAATCAACTAACAAATGGTGATGCTTATCTAGTAATAGGAAAAGGAAAAGCAAAATATAAAATGAAGAGAGGTTCTTTTACAACTAAAGATAAAATAGTTGATAGAAGAAAGTTAACCTTCTCATTTAAAGATGATAATCGTTATATATTTACAGATGGTAAAGTTCAAGCTGAAATTATCGTAGATGAAGTGCCATATATTAAATTTCATTTTCATGTAGATAATGGATATAATCGTTTTACTTTAAGATTAAAAACATTTACTGATGAACATATCTATGGTTGTGGTGAACAATATACTGCAGTAGATTTAAAAGGAAAAGATGTACCTATTTGGGTAAGTGAACATCAACAAGTAATGAAGATTGCTAAAAAGCAATTAAGAGAAAAATTACATGGTCCAAATCCTGATTATGAAGCTCCTTATAAAGATCATCAAACATATTGTTCTACGCCTTCTTTTATGTCGAGTAAAGGATATGCGATATATTGTCATGAAGATACTTATGGTTTCTTATCATTTAAAAAAGATGAATTGTTTATCAAATTTAGACAAGTCCCTCAATCAATATCGTTATTATGTGCAGACTCTTTATTAGAATTAGCCCAAGAAATATCTAAGTTAGTAGGTGTTCAACCTAAGGTTCCAGAGTGGGTTAATGATGGTGTTATTTTAGCTATTCAAGGTGGAAGTGAAGTATTACTTAAAAAATATGAAGAAGCTAAAAAAAGAGGCTTAAAAATAGCTGCTATTTGGTGCCAAGATTGGTGTGGGAATGTTGTTACTAGTTTCGGTTATCAAGTTTATTGGAATTGGGAAGCTGATGAAAAATTATATCCAAATTTAAAAGAGATTATTAAAAAACTTAATAGTGAAGGTGTTAGATTTTTAGGATATATAAATACATTCTTAAAAGAAGGATGCCCTCAATATGAAGAAGCTAAAAAGAAAGAATTTTTAATTAGACATAAAAATGGAACTGTATATCATATTAAATCTACTACATTTAATGCAGGGATTGTCGATTTAACTAATCCTACTGCAAGAAATTGGTATAAAGAAATCATTAAAAAGAACATGATTGAATATGGTTTATCTGGATGGATGGCTGATTTTGGAGAATATCTTCCTACCGATTCTGTGTGTTACGGAGGAGAGAGCGAAAAACTTCATAATAGATGGCCTACAATGCGGGCAAAATGTAATTATGATGCTGTTCACGAATTAAATAAAGAAGATGAATGTTTCTATTTCTCTAGAGCCGCATATGGTCATACTTTCCAATTCACTAATTCTGTTTGGAATGGCGATCAACATGTAGATTATTCAAATGAATATGGTTTAGGTTCGGTTATTCCTGCTTGCATCTCTTTAGCTTGTTCAGGAGCTGGAGTACTTCATTCAGATATAGGAGGATATACAACAATTTGCGTTTTAACAAGAATGGTGAGAGATGCAGAATTATTCAATCGTTGGTCCGAGATGAATGTATTCTCTCCAATTTATAGAACTCATGAAGGAAATCAACCTAAAAATAACGTTCAATATGATAACGAAAATACATATGATGAATTTGTTCAAAATACAAACTATTTTGTAAAGTTAAAACCATATAGAGAAAAACTTTATAAAGAGTATTATGAAGAAAATATTCCTATGATAAGGCCATTATTTTTCCATTATGATGAAAAAGAAGCTTACGTTAATAAAAAGGAATATTTATTTGGAAAAGATGTTGTTGTTTCTCCGGTCTTAAGACCAAAAGAAACTAAACATAAATATTATCTTCCTGAAGGTGAATGGGTGCAATTCTTTACTAATAAAGAAGTTAAATCTGGTGTAGGGGAAGTTGAATCTCAAATCGGATTACCTATCGCTTTCTATAGAAAAGATAGTGAATTTAAAGATTTATTTGAAAGTTTAAAACAAGAAAATGGAGGAAAATAAAATATGAAATACTTTCTTGATTCAGCAAAAATAAACGAAATTGATTACGCTTATAAAAATTATGGTATCGATGGAGTTACTACTAATCCAAAACACATTATGAATAGTGGCAAACCATTTATGCAAGCGATAACAGATATTAAACAATGGTTAGAAGATAACGATTTAATCGGTATGGATAAATTCCCAGTTTCAGTTGAGATTAATCCACATCTTGATAAAGCAGAAGATATGATTTCTGAAGCTAAAAAGATTTCTAAAATCTGTGAAAACTTCGTCATCAAAATTCCTTGCACAACAGAAGGTGTTAAAGCTGCATATAAACTTGAACAAGAAGGAATTAGAACTAATGTAACTTTAGTATTTTCTCCTTCTCAAGCAATTCAAGCGGGAAGAATTAAAGCTAAATATGTTTCACCATTTATTGGATGGAAAGAAAATAGTGGTGAAGATACTCATCAATATATGGCTCAACTTGCTAAAATTTATGAAGATAAAGGTTATGAAACAGAAATTATTGCTGCTGCGATAAGAAACGGAAAACAAATTGCTGAAGCTGCGGAAATGGGGTGTGATATTGTAACTTGTGGATTAGCAGTTTATGAAGATAGCTTCAATCATCCATTTACGACTTATGGATTAGGTGTATTCACTGATGCTTGGGATCACACAAAAGGAAACTAAAATGAAAGTAGCTTTTATTGGTTTAGGCATCATGGGTTTGCCAATGGCAACCAATGTATCAAAAAAATATGATTTAATTGGATATGATGTATTCAAAAAAGATACACCATTTCCATTTGCAAATTCTTATAAAGAATGTGTTGATTTTGCAGATGTTATTATTTCTATGGTTCCAAAAAATGAACATATGTTATCTTTATATTCTTCAATTAAGCCTTACTTAAGAAAAGGTCAAATATGGATTGATATGTCCACTATTTCTCCTTCTACTAACCAAACTGTCGCTAAAGATTTAGAAGGTAGTGGTGTAGAAATTTTAGATTGTCCAGTTGTTAAGTCTCAACCTGCTGCAATTAAAGGTGAATTAGGAATATATGTAGGTGGTAATGAAGATATTTATAATAAAATAAAACCAATTTTATCATGTATGGGTTCTAATATTATTTATATGGGAAATCACGGTGCTGGTTTGCAAATGAAAATATTACATAATGGATTAGTCGGTGAAATTCAAAATGGTGTTAATGAAATTTTAGGAATGGCTAAAAAATTAGGATTAGATCAAAGTCAAGTTGTTGAAGCTTTTGGATATGGTGGAGCATCTTGTTTTTATTTAGATACTAAAGCTAAAAATATTATTTCTAATAATTATCCAACTGCTTTTTCAGTTGAAAATATGAATAAAGATGTTCATTTTGCTTTAGAGATTGCTGATGATATTAATAGTGAGTGTCCTGGCTTAAGAAATGTTGTAAAAATATATGAAAAAGCTATGGAAAGTGGATTAGCTAAAGAAGATTTTTCAGCATCGTATAAAATTGTTAATGAGGTAAAATAAATATGAGAAAACCTATTATTGGTATCGTATGTCTAGTTAGAAAGACATTCGATTATGAAACTGCTTTTAAACTTTACCAAGAAAGAAGTAAAAAAGTAATGGAAGATGATTCGATCGATTGGATTTATTATCCTGAAATGGTAATTGAACCATCTGAAGCTAAAATTGCAGCTGAATATTTTGTTGAAAAACATGTTGATGCTGTAATTGTTGTTTCTGCAACATTCCATTTAGGTGGATTAGCTTTAATACTACATAATATCGTTAAAAAACCATTCCTTTTACAAGGGTATAACGAATTGCCATACGATGGAGGCAAGATTCGTTTAAATGCTGTTTGTGGCGTTAATTTAAATGCTTCAAATTTATATAAAGGTGGTGTAGATGATTATGTAGTTTATGTTGGCGATGATATTGATCATGACTGGGTAAAAGCTATAAAGATGAAAACTGCATTAGAAAATTCTAATGTTGGATTAATCGGATTCCACGCGCAAGGATTTTATAATGTCGGAGTTGATGAACTTCATTTATATAAAGAATTAGGCATCCTTATATCTCATTATGAATTAAGTGATTTCTTTGGTGGAGATGCTAAAGAAGAAGAGATTGATAAAGAAGAAAAAGAATTGAGAGCAATATTTGATTGTAAAAAATTAAGTGATAATCAAGTTAGACAAGTTTCTAGATTGATTGTAATTGCTGAAAAATTTATGAAAGAAAAAGGACTTGATGTTGTAGCAATCCGTTGTTGGCCAGAATTTGCTAAAAATTATGGTGTATCACCTTGCGCAATGATGTCGGTATTACAATCTAGAGGAATTTTATTAGCTTGTGAAGGTGATATTGAAGCTGCATTAAGCATGGTGGCAGTTAAAGCTGCTGGAGAAGCAACTCCATTTATGGCTGATTTATCACAAGTTAATTATGAAGAAAATTATGCGTTATTATGGCATGATGGTGTCGCTCCATGCAATTTATGGGATCATAGATGCAATCGTTCTTTAGAAACTTATTTTGCTGGAGGAAAAGGTGTCACAGCTGATTTTGTATTAAAACCAGGAAAGATGTCTATTTTAAGAATTGATACAGCTAGAGCTAAAACTAGAATTTATTATGAAGAAGGTGAAGCTTTTGAAATGAATAAAGATCTTTCAGGAACTTATGCTAAAGTTGTATTCAATAGACCTATCAATGAAGTTGTAGATACTGTTACATATACTGGTGTAGCACACCATGTTATCATGGGATATGTTCAATATAAAAAAGCTATGCAATATCTCGCTCGTTTAATGGGTTGGGAGATTTTAGATGAAAATACTAAATGTTACTGATAAAGAATTTAAAGATTACGGGTATGTTTTAAATATCGATACTAAAGATATTGTAGATTATTTAAATAATAAATCTAAAATGCCTTTAGAGAATAATATCTATGTTAGAGATGATATTGATATGCATTCTTTAAATAATATTCAACATATCAAAGAATATATCTATGGATTAGGTGATATCGAAGTAGGATATTGTAACGGATTTAATTCCTTACTTAATTGTATGGAATATCATACATGTCCTGAAGTTGATATCGCTGCTAATGATTTAGTGTTGTTATTAGCAAAACAAGATGATATTCATGATGATATTTTAAATTCTAGAGACGTAAAAGCTTTCTTAGTTAAAAAAGGTGAAGCAGTAGTTTTAAATCCTTATACATTACATTTTTCACCTTGTAAATTATCTAATGATGGTTTTAGATGTGCTATCATTTTAACTGATAAAACAAATAGTGATTTAGAAGGCGAAAGAAGCGATTTAAAGCTTTGGAAAGTAAATAAATGGCTACTTGCTCATAAAGATTCAAAACAAGCGTCTTTAGGGGCTTATATCGGAATTGAAGGAGAAAACATTAAGGTTGATTATTAATTATGTTATATGATGCTTTATTTATTTTAATAATATTTTTAAGCAACATTATACAAACTATTACCGGCTTTGCTGGAACAGCGTTAGCGATGCCTCTATCTTTAAAGTTAGAAGGTAGTGAAACTGCCAAGCCGGTTTTAAATTTGGTTGCTCTTTTAGTTTGCGTTTACGTAGTTATTGTTCATTTTAAAGATATAGATTGGAAGAATTTTTTAATCATTTTAGGAGTTGTAGGCTTAGGATTTGTTACAGGTTATCTAGTAGATTTAATTCCGATTAATAGCAAAGTCTTATTATATATTTATGGATGTGTTGTCATTTTAGTTAGCATTCTTTTCTTTTATATTGATTTTGAAAAGATTAAATTACCGAAATGGGTGATGATAATCTTTTTGTTTTTAGGTGGAATAATGCATAAATTATATGTTTCTGGCGGTCCTTTTGTTGTAATTTATGGATTGAGAGAACTTAAAGATAAAAATAAATTTAGAGCTACTTTATCGTTACTTTGGATTATTTTAAATTCAGTGTTATTTACTACACAAATGGTTCAAGGATTATTTACGGTACATGTTTGGATTTTAACAGGAATTGGTGCAGCAGTTACGATATTATCACTAGTGATAGGATCTTTAATAGCACCAAAACTATCAAAAACACTATTTTTGAAAATTACTTGTGTGCTTTTATTCTTTTCAGGTGTTACACTATTTATATGATAAATTTGACATCAACACAAAAAAATATTATTAAAATTCTTTTTGTAGAGAAAGAAAGTTCTCGTTCAATTTTAGCTAAAAAATTAAATTTAACTAATGCGGCTTTAACTTTGACAATGAAACCTTTATTGGAAGAAGGTATTATTTTGGAGTCTAAGAAAGATATTCAAAGAGTAGGAAGAAAAGAATTGATAACAACTTTAAATCCAAATTATGGATGTTTTTTAGGCGTAGATATTAGAAAGCATCATTTCTATTTTTCTTTAATGAATTTTTCTGGTGATATTTTAAAAATTGATGATGATAGAAATATAAAGTTTAAAGATTTTTATAAAGATTATTTAAATAATATAATCGCTATTGGAATAACCGTTAGAGGAGTAGCTAGCCTAGATATTTTAAAAGAAAAATATCCGGTATTTCATAGTGAAATTGAAGATTTAGGTATACCATATTACTTATCTAATAACGTAAATTGTTTAGCTGATATCTATTCTTTATATTTTCATGATGATAAAAACTTCTTATTAATTAAATATGGACCTGGAGTAGGATCTTCAATCTATGTATATGGGAAGCCGTTAGGAGAAACTTCAGAATTAGGTCATATGTATTATAAAAATAATACAATTGAAGAAAATATTTCTTATTCATCTATTTTAGGAAAAGAGTTAGAAGAAGATGAGGCTAATGTTGAAATTTTAAAAGATGATGAAAAATTAAGATATATTTTACATGTATTATCGTTTGCAATAATCAATGCTGATTCATTATTATCTTTACAAAAAATAGTTTTATCTGGAGCTTTATTATCTAACGAATTAACAATTAAAGAGCTAGAAAAGGAATTAATTAAATTAAATACAAATTTTGATATTAATAAACTTTGTATCTATCCAAATTATAATAATATAAATGATAAAAAAGGATCGTTAGGAGCCTTTATAAAGTTTTTTAATTAAAAAAATACGTTAAAAGCCCACTCAATTTGAGTGGGCTATTTATTTAAATGTTAATTATTTGTTATCAGTATCACCGATAATAATTTCGTTATTCTCTGCTTGTTTAGCAAGTAATATTTCTTTTTGAGCTTGTAATTCTTCAGTTTTATGTTTACTTAACCCATACATGAATAACATTACTAAGCCTAAGATTAAGAATAATCCAGCAGGGATAGCAGTAGCCATATAATACATTAAATTGAGAGTTTCAGCACTTTGAACAGCACCATTATAAGATTTATAATTTGATCCAAGTAAAGCAGCATTTACAGCAATAGCAGCGACAACTTGACCCATCTTTCTAAAGAACATGAAGATTGAGTAAGATGATCCATCGTTTCTTAAACCTGTTTTAACTTCGACATCATCGATTGCATCAGTTGCTAATGCCCACATTTCAAGATTGATTATTGATAATCCTATTCCGCTAATTAAGCAAAAGATTAAGAATAAGAATGGATATTGAACGATTATATCTTTCATAAATATCAATGCAATATTAGGAACAGCAGCTACGATTCCTCCAATTGCACAAAGTTCTTTTTTACCATATTTTCTAACTAATTTACCAGCGAAGAACATCAATATGACCATTGGTCCATATGTACAAGCTTGTGAAGCTAAATTGAGCCAGTTAGCAGCAAATAAATCGTTAAATAAGTATGTGTAGAATGATTGAGTAAACATTTGACCAGCTAATAATAATAAACCAGTTAAACATACAGCGACGAAACTTCTATTTTTCATTAAGGTTTTAATTATTTTTCTAGTTTCGCCTTTTTCGTGTTCTTTAGGAACTGCGATAACTCTTTCTTTATTAGTTTTATATGCTACAAATAATAATATACAAGCGATTACTGCTAAAATTGAAACACCAATGATAATGTAAGGATATTGAATTTGAGTAAGTTGTTTTCCGTTTTCTCCAATTACCGGATTTCCAGCTTCATCAAATATTTTCTTACCGTAAATTGAAGTGATAACTAAAACAGGAATTGAACCTAATGCAGAACCTGCTGATCTAAATACTGATAATTTATTTCTTTCTTTTGCATCAGTTGTAACAACACTAGCTAATGATCCATATGGAATTTGGTGCATTGTATAAATCATACCGAATGCAATATAAGTGACAGTTGCGTAAATACAAATTCCGACTGTTCCAATTTTTTCAGCAAATCCTGACCAAGGTAGGAACATTAATATAGTTGAAACTGCTAATGGTATAGCAACCCATTTCATCCAAACTCTATATCTTCCTTCTTTTTTTGGTCTTTTTAAGTCAACGACTCTTCCCATGATTGGATCGTTTATTGCATCCCATACACGAGCTACAATAAACATAATCATAATAAATAAAGGGCTAATTCCTAAAATATCGGTGTAGTATTTTTGAAGGAGTGTCATAACGCTAGAAAAGCATAAACAACCAGCGAAATCTCCTAATGCGTAACCGATGTAGTCCTTGCCTTTTAATCCTGAAGTTTGAGATATGTAAGATCTCCCGCCTTCAGCTGTGGTTTTATTTTCATTTTCCATAATTTTATTTAACAATCTTTATTAGATTGCCCCTTTATGTAAAAATATAAACCATTTTTTAATATAATGCTAGTATTTTTTTAAGTGACTTAAAAAATTAATAGAAAACATATATTCCTTAAATTCCGGATTTTTATTTTAAAGTAAAAATAATATTTATTAATAAATATTTAATTGCAAAAAATACAAAGTGTAGATATATTTTTTATAAAATATTTTTTAAAAAATGACCGTGAGTATCTTCGTTATTATCAAATGATTTTGTTGATGAGTTATTATTTAATTTTGCATTTACTTGATTGATGATCTCAATTATTTCTTCATTAGTTTCATCGGTAAAGATTAATCTTAAATAATTAATGTGATTTAAATCATCAATTAAATCTATATTATTTAATGTTTTAGAATTTAAAATCTTAACAGTGCAATCATCATTAAAAATAAGTGGAAATGATTCGAATCTATCTTTTAATGAATATTTATTAGTTTTACATTTACCACACATATTTAATCTTTTTAATGGACAATATTTTGTATGCATCAAAGTTATCTTCCCATATATTATCAATTCTAAATTTGGATATGTATTATAAGTGGAATAGTAGTTATCTACAAGTTTATTGATATGATCTTTATTAATTTCTAATGATAAAGTAATCCTATTAACACGATATGAAGATAAAAGTGCAACATTTTCGCAATTTGTAACGTTAAAAGAATAGTCAGAAACGATATTTATATTTTTATTTTTATAATATTCAATTCCTCCGTATCCTCCAACTAGTATTTCTTTATCGTTTGTATCGATGTATTTTTCATTATTTCTTCTAACAATATTTTTATAATAAATATATTTATATCCCAATTGATTAAGTAAATCATATTGTTTTTGAGTGTTAACTTCAAAAACAAGTTGAGTGTTTGATTC
>CAVKZO010000003.1:0-53393 GCA_963661135.1 Lachnospiraceae bacterium
AAGTATGAAAAAATCAGTATATTTTAAAATACTGATTTTACTTTAAGAATTTACATTAAAATTTTAAAAGATGTATGTACAAACATAAAAATAAGTGGCTTTCACCACTTATTTTTAAATTTGTTAGTTATTTTCTTCTTCTGAATAAACTTCCTCGTGAGTTAAAGAATCAGATTTGAATTTGTTTGTTTCTTTTTCTTCTTCTTCAGTTCTCTCATTAGGTAAGCTTTGCATTTTTGCTACTTCTGGATCAACTTTATCATCATCATAATCGACATCGTGAACGCCGATATAATGTTTCTTGACTTCATCGATTCTTGAAGTTACATCGAATGCATCGACAATTGCATTTCTTTCAGCTTGAGATAATAATCCTCTACCAGCAGGAATAAGTTTACCAGTGATGACGTTTTCTTTTAAACCGTGAAGTGTATCTGTCTTTCCTTTAATAGCAGCATCTGTAAGAACACGTGTTGTTTCTTGGAAGGATGCAGCTGATAAGAATGATTCAGTCTCAAGAGCAGCTTTAGTAATACCAAGGATTAAACTTCTAGCGACAGCTGGATGTCCTCCATTTAATAATACTTGCTTGTTGATGTTGGTGAATTCGATAGTTGAAATTCTTGTTCCAGGAATTAATTCAGTATCTCCTCCATCGACGACGATAACTTTTCTTAACATTTGTTTAACGATAACTTCAATATGTTTATCGGAAATGTTAATACCTTGGTCTTGATAGACCTTTTGAACTTCCTTGACGATATATGCTTCAACTTTTGCATTGTCGCTACATTCAAGTAATTTCTTAGGTGAGATAGCACCTTCAGTGATCTTGCCACCGTTAAGGACATGATCGTTGATTTTGACTCTAAGTCTTGCACCATAGTTAGTAGTGTATTCTTTTTCGTCATTATCATTTTTAACAGTAACTGTATAGACACCGCCTTTTTCGACGATATTTGTGACAGTACCTTCAATTTCACTAATTAAAGCTTCACCTTTAGGGTTTCTAGCTTCAAATAATTCTTGAACTCTAGGTAAACCTTGAGTGATATCTTCGTTAGTAGCAACACCGCCTGAATGGAAGGTTCTCATAGTAAGTTGGGTACCAGGTTCACCGATTGATTGAGCAGCCATAATACCGACAGCTTCACCAATTTCAACTGGTTTACCACTTGCTAAGTTGATACCATAACAATGTTGACAGACACCATCTTTTGTTTCACATCCGAATAAGCTTCTAATTTCTACTTTAGTAATACCAGCTTTTTCAATCTTACTAGCGATTTCTTCAGTGATTAATTTATTGCCTTCAATAATAATTTCTCCGCTATTTGGATCGATTACATCGTGGCAAGAGAATCTACCAACCAATCTATCTTTTAATTTAACAAGGACTCTATCTTGAGCTTTATCTACGATAGCTTCAACGACAGTTCCGTGATCTGTATGACAATCTTCTTCTCTGACGATAACGTCTTGAGAAACATCGACAAGTCTACGAGTTAAGTAACCTGAGTCAGCAGTTTTTAAAGCGGTATCAGCTCCACCTTTTCTAGCACCGTGAGTACCAGTGAAGAACTCTGAAACGTTAAGTCCTTCACGGAAACATGATTTAACAGGGATTTCGATAGTGTCACCACTAGTTGATGACATAAGACCTCTCATACCCATAAGTTGAGTAAAGTTAGAGTCACTACCACGAGCTCCTGAGTTCCACATGATGTAAAGTGGGTTTCTTGTATCGCTTGCTAATTTATTCTTAACATCTTTTTTGATTTGATCACCAGCTTTGCTCCAAACTTCACAAACTTGTTTATGTCTTTCTTCTTCAGTTAAGAATCCTTCTTCGAATAATTCGTTTATTAAGTTAACTTTCTTATCACCATCTTCAACGATTGTTTCCTTAGTATCGACGACATTAATATCACTTAAAGCGACAGTTAACCCACTTATTGTTGAATATTTGTAACCTTGGTCTTTAATTTTATCAAGGATAGCACTTGTCTTTTCAGTTCCATATTTATGGTAAACTGCATCGATAATTGCTGTAATGTTCTTTTTAATAATTGGAGCCTTAATAGGTAAATTAGCGATATATTCTTTAATATTTGTTCCTTTTGGTACAAAGTATTCATCTAAATCACTAACTAAGTTTCTAGGATCGTTACTATTTATATATGGGAAATCTTTAGGGAATGCAAAGTTGAAGATAACTTTACCGACAGTAGTAATTAAATAACCATCCATCATCTTTTCACTGAAGCAAACCTTTTTCATACTTGAACCACGAAGTGCGATACGTGTATGAATATTGATGATTCCTTCTTCGTAAACTTTGACGACTTCGTCCATATCTTTAAAGACTTTACCTTCAAGTTTAGCGAATTCTCTAAATTTTTCAGCTTCTTTTAAATCACCGACCTTTTCAAATTTTCTTGCTTTATTTTCAAAATCTTGTTGGTTAGCTTCCATTGTTAAATAGTAATTACCAATAAGGATATCTTGTCCAGGAGTGACGATAGGTTTACCATCTTTTGGAGCAAGAATATTATTACTTGCAAGCATTAAGTCGACAGCTTCTTCTTGAGCAGCTTTTCCTAATGGGACGTGAACTGCCATTTGGTCACCATCGAAGTCAGCGTTGAATCCAGTACAAACAAGAGGATGTAATCTTATAGCTCTTCCTTCAACAAGTACTGGTTGGAAAGCTTGAATACCTAATCTATGAAGAGTAGGAGCACGGTTTAATAATACTGGGTGTTGTGAGATGATTTGTTCAACTGCATCATAAACATCAGCATCACGTGCATCGATTTTTTTATCTGCTTGTCTATTCATTAAACATTTACCGTTTTTAACAAGTAAAGCAGCGATAAATGGTCTTAAAAGGTTAATTGCCATCTCTCTAGGTAATCCACATTGATACATTCTAAGTTGTGGACCGATAGCGATAACACTACGTCCTGAATAGTCGACACGTTTGCCTAATAAGTTTTGTCTAAATCTACCTTGTTTACCTTTTAAAGCAGCAGATAATGATTTTAAAGGTCTACCTTTAACACCAGTTACAGGTTTTCCATTACGTCTTCCGTTATCGATTAAAGCATCGACAGCTTCTTGAACCATTCTCTTTTCGTTATATAACATAACGCTAGGAGCGTTCATATCACTTAATTTCTTTAAACGATTGTTACGGATAATAATACGTCTATATAAATCGTTTAAATCGTTATTAGCAAGTCTTCCACCTTCAAGTTGTAACATAGGTCTAAGATCTGGAGGTATGACAGGAAGAGTGTCAAGAATCATCCATTCAGGTTTATTTCCTGATTTAATGAATGCATCTAAAACCTCTAATCTCTTTGTTAATTTAGTTAATTTTTGACCAGTGCTACCTTTAATTTCTTTATTGACAGCATTAAATTCTTCTTTTAAATCAACTTCTTTTAATAATCTTTTAATAGCTTCTGCACCTTCGCCAAATTCAGCGTGTGTCATATCGCTAATATATTGGGAGATTTCATCATAAGCAAAGATTGAATTTGGTGTTTCAAGTTCTTTCTTATAACTTTCTCCAGTTAAATATTCTGATGAATCATGATCTTCAATACCATCTAAGATCTCATTGATAGCACCTAAGAAAATTACTTTTCCTTCTCTATCATCGATAAATTGTTTATATTTAAGTGCTTTACATGTACCTGGATTTAAACAGATATGAGCACTGAAATAGATAATTTCTTCAAGTTGTTTAGCATTGATATCCAACACTAAACCCATTCTTGAAGGAATACCTTTTAAATACCAGATGTGAGAACATGGTGTAGCGAGCTCAATGTGGCCCATTCTCTCTCTTCTAACATCTTTTGAGATAACTTCGACACCACATTTTTCGCAAACTACGCCTTGATAACGGATCTTTTTATATTTTCCGCAATGACATTCGTAATCCTTACTAGGACCAAAAATCTTTTCGCAGAATAATCCGTCCATCTCTGGCTTTAAACTTCTATAATTAATAGTTTCAGGTTTTGTAACTTCACCGTGAGACCATTCTCTAATCTTTTCAGGGGAAGCTAATCCTACTTTAATACTAGCTAAATCATTAACATTAAACATTTTCATAACCTCCACTATAATCCAAGCGTATCTTCATTTGATTCTTCATCAGATTCAGATTCTTTTTCAATATAACCAACTTCTTCTTCGCTATGGTTGATTTCACCGTATATTGCTTTCATACTACGATGTTCTTCTTTTTGACCTTGTCTAGCGATAGCGTCCATATCGATTTCTTTACCTTGCTTATCGATAAGCTCAACATCGAGTCCAAGACCCATCAACTCTTTAGTTAAAACTTTAAATGCTTCTGGGATTGTTGGTTTTGGTAATGGTTTTGATTTGAATATAGATTCGTAAGCCTTCTTTCTTCCGACTCTATCATCTGATTTGATAGTCATCATTTCTTGAAGTGTATAAGCAGCACCGTAAGCTTCAAGAGCCCAGACTTCCATTTCACCAAATCTTTGACCACCATTTTGTGCTTTACCACCTAAAGGTTGTTGTGTGACCATTGAGTAAGGTCCAACAGCACGAGCGTGTAACTTATCATCGACCATGTGAACAAGTTTAATCATATACATGACACCGACATTGATACGGTCATCAAATCTTTCACCTGTTCTACCATCGTAAAGTGTATATTTTCCATCGCTTGGGATATTTGCTTCGTCCATTAATTGTTTGATTTCATCCATACTGATTCCATCAAAAACTGGAGTAGCAACTTTTAATCCACCAAGTTTTTTACAAGCCATACCTAAATGAACTTCAAGAATTTGTCCGATGTTCATACGGCTAGGAACACCTTGTGGGTTTAAAAGAATATCAACAGGGGTACCATCTTCTAAATATGGCATATCTTGTTGTGGGACAATACGAGAGATGACACCTTTATTACCGTGTCTACCACTCATCTTATCACCTTCAGAAATCTTACGTTTTTGAACGACGTAAACTCTAACTTTCATATTGACACCAGCATCGAGTTCATCGCCATTTTCACGAGTGAAAATCTTGACATCTAATACTGTCCCAGCTCCACCGTGAGGAATTCTTAAGCTGTTGTCTTTTCCTTCTTTAGATCTATCACCGAAGATAGCATCTAATAATTTTTGATCTGGTGTAGGTTCTGTTTGTCCTTTTGGAGTAACTTTACCAACTAAAATATCACCTTCTTTAACATCTGTTCCTGGAATTACAATACCACGAGAATCGAGATGTGCTTTGCTTTCTGCGCTAATATTTGGAACATCAGCAGTGATGATTTCTTCACCATTTTTTGTATCTCTACATTCGATATCGTAAGATTCGATATGAATTGTAGTATAAACGTCATCTTTAACAAGTCTATCACTCATGATGACAGCGTCTTCGTAGTTGAGACCCTCCCAAGTCATAAATGCGACGACAACGTTTTGACCTAAAGCTAAGTCACCATTATCCATACTTGGACCATCAGCGATAATTTGTCCTTTTTTAACAGCATCACCTTTATGGACGATACTTCTTTGATTGATGCATGTGCCTTGGTTGCTACCTTTAAATTTTTGAAGGCTATATGTTCTTAATCCTTCTTTTTCTTGAATCTTAATTTCAGTTGAATCAGAGTAAGTTACTACGCCATCTTCACTTGCAACAACTGCTAATCCACTATCTTTAGCGATAGTATTTTCTAAACCTGTTCCAACAAATGGAGCATGTGGTCTAAGTAAAGGTAAAGCTTGACGTTGCATGTTAGCACCCATCAAAGCACGGGTATTATCATCGTTTTCAAGGAATGGAATACAAGCTGCAGCAACTGAGACGATTTGCATTGGAGATTCATCGACGAAGTCGACATCTTCCCTAGCAGCTAAAATGTTTTGACCATTGAATCTAGCGACGACTCTATCTCCGTGAAGATAGCCATCTTTAATATCATCTCTTGTAGCTTGAGCGATGATATGATCGTTTTCATCTTCAGCTGATAAATAAACTGCGTCTTCTAAAATTTCTCCAGTTTCTTTATTTACTGGTCTATATGGAGTTTCGATAAATCCGTACTTATCAATACGAGCATATGTAGCAAGGTTATTGATTAAACCGATATTTTGACCTTCAGGTGTTTCGATAGGACAGATACGACCATAATGAGTAAAGTGAACATCACGGACTTCCATACTCGCTCTATCACGAGCTAAACCACCAGGTCCTAAAGCTGAAATTCTTCTTTTGTTAGCAAGTTCAGCTAATGGGTTTGTTTGATCCATAAATTGAGATAATTGAGAACTTGCAAAGAATTCGTTAATTGCACTTGTTAAAGGCTTAATTGAAATTAAACTCTTAACGTTGAAGTTATTTCCTTCAGAAGCATTGCCGCTGATAGAAATCTTCTTATCTGTATTTTTAATAATTTTTGTTAAACCAATTCTAAATTGTGTTTGAATAAGTTCGCCGACACTTCTAATTCTTCTATTGGATAAGTGATCAATATCGTCAGTATTTCCGAATCCATCCATTAAATTTAAGAAGTAAGAGAAGATAGAAAGAATATCGCTTAATGTAATTCTTGCGATTGTTGAATTTAAATCAGTACCGATTACAGTAGATACGACATCTTTATTTTCATTACTATAAACTTTAACAATATTTACAATTGTTCTTTCAATATTTTCAGGATTATCGCTATTTACGATAGCCATATCCTTTAATAATGCTTTGTTCATATGATCTGTTAAATCATATTGGTGAGCACCTTTTTCAAAGAACTCTTCTTCTTTAAGTGCTTCAACCATTTCTTTAGTTAAATATGTGCCTTTTTCGTAAACGATTTCTCCATCGCTAGAAATTAAATCTTCAGCGATATATCTTTCGATTAAACGGTCATAAATTCCTAATTTGTTGTTGTATTTAAATCTACCTGCAACACCTAAATCGTATCTTTTACTATCAAAGAATTTTTGTACTAAGAAAGAGACGACACCAGCTTCAGTAATTGGTTCGCCTGGTTTTAATTTTCTAAAAATTTCTTTTAAAGCTTTAGATGCGCTATTGATATCTTTATCTTTTTCTAATGTTAATTCTAATGAATTTCTAACTCCAAAAAGATTTTTGATATCATCATCGCTTTCTAATCCGATTGCCTTTAATAAGACACTTGCAGGCATCTTTCTTTGTCTATCAATTCTAACCCAAAGATAATTTTTAGTATCGCTTTCAAATTCAAGCCATGTACCACGGGTTGGAATTAAATCAGCGTTATATACATATTTACCTAATTTGTTATCGAAAGTCTTTGATAAATATGCTCCTGGAGATCTTACGATTTGAGATACGATAACTCTCTCTTTTCCATTGATGACGAAAGTTCCACTATCTGTCATCAAAGGGATATTTCCCATGAAAATTTCACTATCAGAGATTTGACCAGTATTTTTATCGACAAGTCTAAAAGTTACATAGAGTGGTTTTGAATATGTTAAATCTTTTTCTTTACATTCTAAGAATGAATGTTCTGGTTCTTCTAAACGATGTGAAACGTATTCGATAGATAAAGTTTTAGAATAGTTTTCAATTGGGAAAACATCTTTTAAAACATCTTCAATACCGACATTTAAAAAGTTATTGTAAGAATCAGTTTGAATCTCAACTAAATAAGGGAGTGGTAATTTACCACTTATTTTAGAGAAATTAATACGATCATTATTAATTTTTGGATAGTCTCTATATGTTTTCATTTAATGCTCCTTTATATAAGTTTCTATTTAGCTAAAATCACGTAATATCCTTTTTCTTTATATATAACGCTAACGTTTTGAAATAAAGAAGAAAGATATTTCATATGAGATAAAGCGCCTTTATCTTTCCTAATAACTACATAGAAACAACCATTATCATTCAAATGCTCCTTTGCGCCTATATACATCTTATAAATAATTTCTTTTCCACAAGATATCGGTGAATTTAAACTGATAATGTCGAAAGTATCTTCGATGTTAGTGAATGAATCTGAAACGATGGTTTTACAATCTAACTTATATTTATCCTTATTTATATTAGTGCATTCAATGCATCTAGAATTAACATCAGATAAAGTTACATCTAAGTTAGGAAATATCATTTTCATCGTTAGTCCAATCGGTCCATATCCACATCCTAAATCAAGAAAACTTCCTTTTAGATCATTACTTGCAAGCACTTTCATCAAGATAAATGTGCCCGGATCTAATCTTCTATTTGAGAAAGTATTTCTATCAGTTATTAATGTTATATTCCTATCCAAAAAGCAAAAATCTATATTTCGATATTCGTTTTTGTCGTTTGGATCGTTTATAAAGTAGTGATTCATATACTTTCTTAAATAGGCAAAAACCTGCCCTTAATAGATAAAGAGCAGGTTTAATTGAATTTAATAATTACTTAACTTCAACTTCAGCGCCAGCAGCTTCAAGAGTTTTCTTGTGTTCTTCAGCTTCAACTGGTGAAATCTTTTCTTTAATGACACTTGGGACTGCATCGACAAGTTTCTTAGCATCCATAAGTCCTAAACCTGTGATAGCTTGGATTGCTTTGATAACTGCAACTTTAGCTGTTCCGAAGCTCTTTAATGTTAAAGTAACTTCAGTTGGTCCTTTTGGAGCTTCTTCTTCAGCAGGAGCAGCAGCACCTGCGACTGGAGCAGCAGCTGTGACTCCAAATTCTTGTTCAATAGCCTTAACTAATTCGTTAAGTTCAACGACTGTCATTTCTTTTAATGAAGCGATAAATTCTTCTGTGTTAATTTTTGCCATAATTTTAATCCTCCGTAATTAGCAATTAATTTTGTTTCTCTGCAATTTGTGAAATGCTGTAAGCTAAGTTTCTCATAGGTGCTTGAAGTACACTGAGTAACATAGAAAGCATTCCTTCTTTTGATGGTAAGTTTGCGAGAGTCTTGATGTAATCAGCATCTTTAACTTGTCCATCGACTAATCCACCTTTAATAACTAAAGCTTCATTCTTTTTAGCAAATTTAGCTAAATCTTTTAAGCTTCCGTTAGTGGCATCTTTACAAAAAACGAATAAGTTTGGTCCTTGTAAATAAACGTTTAAATCTTCATTTTCGCCAGTAGCTCTAGCAACTAATGTGTTTTTATAGACATTAGCATGAGCTTCTTTTTCCTTTAAAAGATGCCTTAATTCGCTCATCTTTTTAACTGTTAATCCACGGTATTCGCAGACTACGACAGCTTCACTAGCAGAAACTAAATCTTTAACAGTATTAACAACGGATTCTTTTTCCTTTAATACGTCTTTATTCATTGATTTACCTCCTAATATATTTTGAGGCTAAATATACAAATGAGGATCTATTAACAACCTCGGTAACATTATTAAGACTATCCAATCGTCCGTTACTGTCTATGGTATATTCTGCCTTCTAAACTAATTTATTCAATTAGATGTTGTAATCAACACTAATTGATGGACCCATTGTTGTATGGATCTTACAAGTATTAACGTAGTTACCTTTAACAGTTTGAGGTCTTACTTTTAATATTTGTTTGATGATAGTTGTAACGTTTTCAATTAACTTATCATCTTCAAATGAAATTTTACCAACTGATAAGTTGATGTTTCCGTCTCTATCGGCTCTGTATTCAACTTTACCAGCTTTTAATTCAGATACCATTTTAGCGACATCCATTCCGACAGTGCCAGTTTTTGGGTTTGGCATCAATCCTTTAGGACCTAAAACTCTACCTGCTTTACCGATTTCACCCATCATATCTGGAGTAGCACAGATAACATCGAAATCGAACCATTTTTCAGTGATAATTTTGTCTAATAAATCTTTTCCACCGACATAATCTGCTTTAGCTTCAGTAGCTTCTTTAGCTTTAGTATTTGTTAATACTACGACTTTAACATCTTTACCAGTTCCACCAGGAAGAACGACTGTTCCTCTGATTTGTTGGTCAGCTAATTTTGTATTGATATTTAAATTGAATGAAATATCAACTGATGAATCAAATTTAACTGTAGAAGTTGTTTTTACTAATTTACATGCTTCTTCAATTGAATAAACTTTTTTAGTATCGATCAATTTAAGAGCTGCTTGATATTTTTTACCAAATTTCTTCATAACCTTCCTCCAAATTAGTCGATGACTTCAATGCCCATATTCTTTGCGCTTCCTTCGATGATTTTCATTGCTTGTTCAATGTCATCTGTATTCAAATCAGGAAGTTTGTATTGAGCGATTTCCTTAATTTGTGCTTTAGTAACTTTACCAACGATAGTTTTTTGGTTGCTAGCACCTTTTTGAATTCCTGCAGCTTTGAGTAAAAGACCTGTAACTGGAGATGTTTTGATTTCCATCTCGAATGTCTTATCTTCAAATGCAGTGATAATAACTGGGACGACTTGTCCTTTTCTGTCTGCTGTCTTAGCGTTAAATTCTGTACAGAACTTTGGCATAACGACACCAGCACTTGCAAGTTTTGGTCCTGGTTTAGCTTCTCCACCAGGAAGTTCCATCTTGACAACTTTTGCGACTTTTTTTGCCATTTTGAAATTCTCCTTTCACAATAGTTTGTAGTATGAAGTAGTTCGCCTCTTCTCCTACATTTTTTACATTCGCGTGTCCGTATACATAACACGCGTGTTTTATTATATATAAAAAGCCGCTCTTAATCAAGCGGTTTTTTAATATTCGAGAATAAATTTGACTAGTCTTTTGCGATTTCAGTAAAATCAACTTCGACTGGAGTGTGTCTTCCAAAGAATACAGCGTCGATTTTAACGATTCCTTGCTCTTTATCAATGCTTGTGATAGTTCCATCGATTCCTTCAAAAGTACCATGAACAATTTTGACATTGTCACCAATATGGTATCTATCGTACATTGAATTATCAACGTAACCCATAATTTTAAGGACACTCTCCATTTGTTTAGGAGTGACAGGAGCTGGTTTTTGACCACCGCCGCTACTTCCTGCAATACCAGTAACTAGTGGTGTGTTTCTAACCATGAACCAACTTTCATCTGTCATAATCATCTCAACAAAAACATAACCTGGAAAAAGATTTTTAGCTTTTGTTTTTTGAACCATTTCACCAGTTTCTTTATCTTTGACCATCTTTGGTTGACCGGTCTTTTTATCAATTTCTACTTCTTCTTCCTCAGCGACTATAACTCTAAAAACATAGTCTTGAAGGTCCATAGATTCGACTCTTCTAAGAATGTTCTCTTTAGCTTTTTTTTCGTTGCCACTATAAGTTGTGACTATATACCACTTTTTTTCAGCATTGATATTTTCAGACATAATTCACCTCACTAAATATTTTTAAAAGCTTCTTTAAGTTGATTGATAATCGTATTAGCAGCATAGTCTTCAAGATAAATGAAAACAGCAGCAAAAACCATTACGCATAAAACTACTGCAATAGCAGGTAATAATTCATCCTTTTTTGGCCATCTAACTCTTTTAGCTTCACGGCCGACACCTTTGAAGTAATTTATTGGACTCTTTTTCATATTTCCTCCTACTTGCTCTCTTTGTGAATCGTGTGTTTGCTACACGTTGGACAGAACTTATTAAGTTCTAGCCTTTCACTAGAAGATTCAACTTTCTTAGTTGTTGTATAATTTCTCGATAGGCATTCAGTGCAAATTAAAATAACTTTCTTTCTCATACTTATCGAATATTTTAATACAACGATAAAATTTTATCTAGACATAAAATAAAAGTCAATATTTATATTGACAAAAATATAAAAAATTTTACCTTGAAAATTAAGTCTATTTTAATTATATTTTTGATAAAATTTTTATTGATAATTTTAAAAATTTTATCGACCAATTCGATGTTTTAATTGATTTTAAAATTTATTAAAATGTGAGTAATAACAATTCATAGGAGCAATTTTATGGAGCAACTTTTTTACAAAGATTTTAATAATTTTTTTATGGAGAATGTATTTTCAAATAATATTGCAGAAAGATACTTTCTCAAGAAAAACTTGAATCGAAGATTATTCAATAAAACGTTTCTATCCAAGAATATTTTTATAGATAATTACATTAACTGGTTCTTTTATAAATATTATAATATGAATGAGTGCCACCATATAACATTTAATGAATTTATAGAGAAAACATCTAGTTTATTCGCATTTACTATAAAAAATAATATAAGTAAGATTCATAAAAATGATAGGGAATCTATAGTTATATTTATAAAAAATATAAGATGTACATACATAAAAGTAGCTATGAAAAGATTTAAAAATAAATATGCATATATCGGAGATTATTTTGTAAATATCAAGCATTACTTGAAATTGTTCTTTGCATTTTTTACTTCTATTATTCTCGATATTATTAAAGATGAAGATATAAATTATTCTCAATTAGACTTACCTTTATTAATGTCTTTATGTCTAGAAAGAAGATTTGCATTAACTATATTAAGAAATAAATATTAATTATTTTTTAAAAGTTATAAAATTTATTTGTGAAGCTTAAATTTAATAAAGAAAAAATAAATAAAATTTTAAGATATATATTTTTAGCAGGATATATAACTTGTTTCATCACTTTAGTAGTTGAATCTTCTATGAATGGAGAAGTTTCAGCAACGCAATCAAATTCTTTAGGGAATAAAATCGCTGACCTGATTGAAGGAGATGACAAAGATCCGGATCCCATTAATCCTACCTCTATAACCATCAATAATAAAATAAATGAAGCTTATGTAGGTGAAGAGTATACATTAAATACATTAATATACCCTGATAATTCAACTTATAAAGGGATAAATTACGATATTTCTAATAAAGAGTTAGCTACTATTAATAGCGATGGTAAAATTTCTTTTTTAAAAGAAGGAGATATAACAATCACTGCTTCGAGTTCTTTTGATTCATCGATTTACGATGAGATGGATGTAACTATTAAAAATGTGATTGGAACGTCTTTAGATGTGTCTTTATCGATTTATGAAAATAATAAATTCAGCAATATCAAAGAAGACAAAAATAATTACTACACGTTATATTCTAATAAAAATTATCAAATTAATTCGGTTATTCAACCAGAAAATACCACTATTACGACTATTGACTATAGCCCTATTAAAAATGAATATTTTTCAATAAAAAACAATACATTAACTACACTTAAATCAAGTGATGATTACATATCTTTGAATATCGAATCAAAGTACAATAATTTAATTAGAACAATTTATTTAAAGATCGTTGAAGATGAAACAAATTTTGTACCTTTTGAATCTATCAAATTTGTTAATGAAGCTAAATTAAGTTTAATTACATCATGCTCATATTCATTAAAAACAAATAATTTTAGTTACATAATAAACAATAATTCATCAATACCAACATATTCTGAAGTAGACTTTTTAAGTGGTGATACGACGATTATAAATATCAAAAACAATATGATATACGCTCTAAAAGAAGGAAACGTTACTCTAACCTGTAGAAGTGTGAAATACAATAATATTTATTGCACTAAAGATATAGAAGTAAAAAACCAATCTTTGAAATCTATGTCGATAACAATAGACGGAGTTAAAAACAAAAATAGTCTTTATATAAATACAACAAAAACATTTTTAGTTTCGTTTTCCCCTACTATTTTCACTCATTATTCAAAAAATGATGATACTTTAGCATTTACATCGAGTAATGAAGATGTAGTTAAAATAATTGATAAGCAGAAAGGAAAGATACAGGTCGTAGGTTTAGGAGAATCTATAATAACTGCAACAATTAAAAATATCGAAGGATTTGATGATGTAACCGCAACATATACAATTGAAGGAATGGAGAAAAAATCATCAATAACTGGATATGATTTAAATATAAAAACAATCGAGAAATCAGTAGATAATCAACAATATTTATTAACAAACAAAACATATAATTTATCAAATTATATCTCTATTGTTACGTTTGAAGGTGATATAGATGAAAAAGAAAATATACCAAAAAAATTATCTTTTAAAATCATTAAGCTTTATAATCAATTAAATAACGAGATTGAAGAAGAAAATTACGATCAATATTTTTCTTTAACTAACACTAATTTGTTTGTAAAACAAAACTGTTCATTTTTACTTAAAACAATTCATGACGAAACAAAAATTGAATACACTTCATCATTATTGAAATTCATAGTATATTCAAATCCTCTATTAGTTAATTCTTACGATATAAATAAACAAAACACATATGTAAATCCAACCTCTTTTAAAGTTGATAAAACTTATCAATTAGATTTTAATGTCCCAATTAACTATATAATATCATCTACGTCGACTCCTATATCGAGATTAAATTTAATTAATGATAATAAATCAATTCAAATTACATCAGATGACATCGATAACTTCGATTTGATTATATTATCAGATACAAACCTGCCAGAAGAATTAGGCACTACTATTAATATTCAATTTTCATATGTTTTACTCACTGGTTTTAAGCTAAATATATTTGATGACTTAAAAAACAAAATTGAAATAGCTAACAATAAAATTGATTTAATCAACAAAAATTCATATGACTTTACTATTGAATTAGATAACATACCTACAAAAAGTTTACTAAATATATATTCTTTAAATGATGATATTTTAGAAGTTAAAAACGAAAAGTTAATTGTAAAAGACATAGGAAATACATCACTAATCATAGAAGATTCAGTTTCTAAAGTAATTGAAACATATGAGATTAGATGTATAAATTTAATAAAATTAAAAGAAAACGAAGAATATACCATCTCAGGAAATTCAAAATATTATGAGATTGATAACGAAGGAAAAATAACAATTTTAAAAGGATATTCTATTAAAATTAATCCTAATTTTATAAATGATTCGACATATAAAATAGCAAATTATTCATCGTCTAATAAAGATGTTGTCGATGTTTCTAGCGATGGCGTAATCACACCAATAAATAGTGGTTCAGCTTTGATAAACATTAAAATAGATGATGGGTTCTCTAATAAGATTGAAAAAGAAATCCAAATTGAAGTTAAAAGTTTAAATACAATTCAAAACATTGACAGATTTTTATTTCTAGTTAGAAAATCCCTTGGTCATTTTGGTGCTTTTTTCATATTAGGCATCTTTTCTTCTTTATTCTTTTTATTAACATTTAAAGGCGAAAAACGGATATTTAGTATTCCAATTAACTTTATTCAAGGATTCACAATTGCAAGCTTAACAGAATTAATTCAATGTTATGTAATAGGAAGAAGCGGATTAGTAAAAGATGTAGGAATCGATATGTTTGGTTTTTTAATTAGTAGCATAGCGATAACTATCATTATATTAGCTATTTACTTTATCAAGAAATATAAAGAAATACATAAAAAATTCAAATAAAAAAATCCCATTATTTTAAAAATAAATGGGATTTCATATAATTTTTATAAATCTAAATCATCTAACACATCAAATGGTGAAGATTTTTTAACATCATCTTCTTTAATTACATCTACACCATTAACGTTTGGTAATTTCTCACCTTTTATATGAACATTTAAAGGGATCATCGTAATAATTAAAGAATAAATACATTCATCCAAATTGATTACATTGTTATCGATATAAAATACATCATCATTTTCTAATTCTTCTAAATCAGTGAAATACAAAGTATCATTCAGTTTATAATTTGAATCAAATTCTTTTAATGTATAAGAAGAAATAAGTGTTAAATCAATATCTAATTTAAATTTAATAGTCACAATATTAGAAACTTTGTTAGTAATTATTTCTCCGCTTACACCATTAAATTTCTTGATGGAAAAATAACTATTCAATTCATTTAATCCATCAATTTCATTATAAGAAATAACTTCTTCTTTATTACCTATTGTTGAATATAATAATCTCATGATCTTAAATTTACATTAAATTTCTTATTTAATGTCTCCACTATTTTATTATTAGCTTCTTCAATTTCGTTTTCTTTTAATGTGTGATCAAAAGATTCAAATGTAACTGTTAAAGCTATAGATTTATGATTTTTAACGATGTTACTACCTTTATAAACATCAAATAAATGAACATCTTTAATTAAAGAAGAACACTTTTTAATTTCACGTTTAATATCTAAAAAAGAGATAGAATCATCTAATAAGAATGCGTAATCTCTACTTGATTGAGGGAAAGAAGATATTGGTTCAAACTTATTATTTCTCGATTTAGTGGAGAATAATAAACTTAAATTCATCTCTAATAAAATTAAAGCATCTTTATTATCTTTTAACGTTGGATAAATATCTCCCATAACACAAAGTGGTTTATTATCTAAAGTTACTAAAGCGCTTCTATTAGGATGAAATTCTTCACCTTTTTCTATACGAGCATATTTAATTCTTGTAGAAGAAATATTAAATGCATTTAAAATATAATCTAATATACCTTTAACATCGTAATATGAATAATCCCTATCAACTATTTCATCACTTAAATATTTTTTACCACTCAATACGATTGCTAAATGATCTTCAATTCCTTTATCTGTATCAACTTTAGAAATTTCATAAAGTCCAAAATTCTTATTTTGATGATTTAAATTATATCTTGCAGATTCTAATACGCTACTTAATAAATTAGTTCTAACATACATATGATCTTCAGTTAAAGGGTTTTTAATGACGTAATTAGCACCTTTATTTAAATAATTAAAACCTTCAGATTGTTTCTTATTTATTAAAGTATATGTAATTACTCTATATAAACCATTATTAGATAAGAAATCAGAAATAACTTTTTCTTTTTCTTCATTTAAATTTCTTCCACCGACTGTAGTTTCCATAAATGGTAATGTAGAAGGAATGTTATCGATTCCAATATATCTAATAACTTCTTCACTTAAATCAGCTTCACCTTCAATATCGATTCTTTCTTTAGGAACTAAAACTTTAAAGTTATCTCCATCTTCTTCTACAAATTTAAAATAAAGGGAAGACAATACATTTTTAATTTCTTCAAAACTAAATGAAGTTCCTAACCTATTGTTAATGTATGTTTTGCTTGAAGATATATATTTATCTTCGTGTTTTAAACAATCATATTTAACAATATTACTAATTGAATCGTAAGTTGAAACTTCTTTTAATAATTTAGTAGTTAAATTTAAAACATAATCTGTTTGATCTTTATTTAAACCTTTAATAAATCTTTGGCTTGAATCGCTTGATAAACCAAGTCTAGCACAAGTTTTTCTAATTGAAACGTGATCAAATATCGCTGCTTCTATAGCAATATTTGTTGTAGTATCAGAAATTTCACTATTTTCTCCACCTAAAATTCCAGCGATACACATACTGTCGCCATTAGATGTAACAACTAAATCGCCATTTAAAATATCGTGCACTTTTTCATCTAACGCAACATACTTTAAAGATAAATCATCTTTTACAATAAGTTCATGTTTAGGAAGTTTATCACTATCGTACATGTGAAGTGGTTGCCCAGTTAAAAGCATGATGTAGTTGCCTAAATCAACGATATTATTGATACTTTTAATACCTTCACTTCTTAAGCAATTTTTAAGCCATAAAGGTGATTCTTGAATCTTAATTCCTCTAACTTCTTTAATTGCAAACTCTTTACATTTATCAGTTTCACTACCTACGACAAAATCACTTGTAAATGTATGGTCATCACTAGCGATAGGTAAATTAACTTTTCTAGAAAATAATGCACCAAGTTCTTTAGCGACATTAAATAGAGCGTAGCAATCACTTCTATTCGCTAATAAGTTTAAATCTAAAATATCGTCATCGAGTCCTAATTTAGCTAAAACTTCAGTGTCACCAACTTCAAAACTATCATCTAATATTTCAATACCTTTAATTTGTTCATCTTTTAAATATTTTTTATCTACGCCAAGTTCATTTAAAGCGCATAACATACCATTACTAACTTGCCCTCTAATCGAACCTGCTTTAATTTCGCCTCCAGGAAGTTTAGCACCAACTTTAGCGACTATTACTTTGATTCCTTCTTTACAATTTGGAGCACCACAAACGATATCTAATACTTCATCACCAATATCTACTTTAGTCACGTGAAGGTGATCGCTATCAGGATGAGGAAGACAAGAAATAACTTTACCAACTACTAGATTAGTAGCGCTACTCATCCTTTTAATTTCTTCAACTTCAATTCCGCTAAATGTGAGTCTTTTAGCGATTTCTTCAGCACTTATGCCCTCTAAATCGACATATTTTTTTAATTCTTGAACACTAACTAACATAAATTAATCCTCAACTTTCTTATTAAATTCATTAATAAATTTAATATCATTTGAATAGATTCTTCTAATATCATCAATTCCGTATCTAAGCATAGCAACACGTTCGACACCTACTCCAAAAGCAAATCCAGAATATACATTTGGATCATAACCATTCATCTTTAATACATTCGGATGAACCATACCAGCACCTAAAATTTCAATCCATCCGCTACCTTTACAAGTTGGACAACCTTTTCCACCACATTTAAAGCAAGATATATCAACTTCAACACTTGGTTCAGTAAACGGGAAGAAACTAGATCTAAATCTGACTTTACTATCTTTACTAAACATCGATTTAGCAAATAATTCTAACGTTCCTTTTAAATCGCTCATTTTGATGTTTTCATCGATAACCAAACCTTCAACTTGAGCGAATTGATGAGAGTGAGTTGCATCATCATCATCTCTTCTATAACATTTTCCAGGACAAATAATTTTAATAGGTTTACCACCTTTTTTCTCCATAACATAAGCTTGAACAGCTGAAGTGTGAGTTCTTAAAAGCGTCTCATCATCGATATAAAAAGAATCTTGCATATCTCTAGCAGGATGTTCTTTAGGAATATTAACCAACTCAAAATTATATTTATCTTTCACTACTTCTGGACCAGCTTCAACAGTATATCCCATTCCTACAAATATATTTTCAATCTCTTCAATAACTTTATAAAAAGGATTGACTGGAGCAGCTTCAATTTTATTACCTGGAAGAGTTATATCGATAATATCTTTCTTTAATTCTTCTTCTAACTTTTTCTTTTCGAATTCTTCTTTAAGACTATTCAATCTACCTTCGATAGATTTTCTAACTTCGTTATATTTTTCTCCAAATCCTTTTTTATCGTTAACATCTTTAATTTTATTCATCATTAAAGAAACTTTACCTTTTTTAGATAAAAATTTAACAAATATCTCATCAACTTTAGCTAAAGATTCAACATTTTCAATATCTTCATTAGCTTCTTTTTCGAGTTCTTCGAACTCTTTTTTAAAATCTAACATAACATCTCCTTAAAAATAAAAAAGAATTAGTGTGATAAGGAACGAGTTTCCCCGCGGTGCCATCCTAATTCTTAATGCTCTTAATTCTATACTATTAACGCAAGTATTCACGTTTGCTCCAAGGTGAATTCAAGAATCGTTTATTAGAGAGTTTTCACTTTTTTCTCTCTTCCCTAAAAATAAATACAAAATTCTTTACTACTTCTTTTCTCAGCAATTAAATTATAACAAATTTAAACTTCAAATAAAGAGGAAACTCCCACTTTATTTTATTGATTTATATAATTCAATATATTTTAAAGCGCTATTTTCCCAAGAATGAGTTAAACTCATAGCGTTTTTAACTAATTTTAAATGCAAATTATGCTTTGTTAAATACGTATTTATAGCTTCTCCACAAGCCATGATGCAACTAGATGGATCCAATCTTTCAAAACCGAATCCATTAGCTTTATTTTCAATTGAATCATCAGAAATATAATTATAAGGAACTACTGTGTCTTTAAGTCCACCAGTAAGTCTAACAATTGGTAAAGTTCCGTAACTTTGAGCGATCATTTGAGATAATCCACATGGTTCAAATGCGCTTGGCATAAGTAAAAAATCGCTTGCTGCATATACTTTATGAGCTAATTCTTCATTATATCCAATAAATACAGCAACATGCTTACTATTTCTTCTAGATAACTCTAAAAACATATCTTCAGCATGTTTTTCTCCACTTCCAATTATAATTACATTACTTCCTGTATAAGATAAATATTCAGTTGAATCATACATTAAATTAAGCCCTTTTTGGTCGGATAATCTAGAGATAATACATACAAGAGGTAATTCAGGATTTAAATTATATTTTTTACAAACTTCAACTTTATTAACTTTTTTCCCGTTTATAAAAGAAGAAATAGAATATTTTTTATATATCAATTTATCTTTAGAAGGATTGAAAAATTCAATATCCATACCATTTAATATTCCGACAAAATCATCTTTCCTTAATGTTAAATCGTAAGATAATCCTTTACTTCCTTCTTGAGTTAATAACTCATCGTGATGTGAAGGACTCACTGTAGTGATTTTATTTGCGTATACGATACCAGCTTTTAAGGTAGAAACTTGATCGTCTAATCTAACTTTACCTTCATCATATAATTTAACTGGTAAATTGTATAAATCGAATAAAGAATCTTTATTGAGATATCCTTTAAATAAAGGATTATGAATCGTTAATACAGTTTTTATATTTTTAAAAACACCATTCTCTTTTAAATTCATATCCATATTTTTAATTAAACATGGGATCATCGCTACTTGATGATCATTTACATGAACTATATCAACCAAAAATGGTAATTTTTTAATCAATTCAATAATTGCATTAGAAAAATAAGCAAATCTTTCTCCATCATTATAATATCCATAATAGTTGTCATTTTTAAAATAAGTATCATTTTCTACAAAATAAAAATCTATCTTATCTTTATATAAATGATATACATTTGTTTCAATGTTTCTCCAATTCATTTTAACATTAAACGAATAGATCTTTTTAACACCTATTAACTTCTCTTTATCTTGTTTTTTATAATAAGGTAAAACAATGGATACTGAATGTTTTAATTTAGCATATTCTTTAGCTAAACTATAGACAACATCAGCTAATCCACCTGTTTTAAAAAATGGTAAACTCTCAGAAGAGCACAATAATATATTCATTAAATAATACTTCCCCCTTTTATATAAAGCGGTTCATCAAATGTTCCTTCTAAATGAGTTGAACTTTTAAAAACACATCTTTTATTAGCTACAACATTCTTTAAATGAACTCCACTTTTAACGATAGTATGTGAAAATAATATACAATTCTCTACACTAGCTCCATCTTCAACAATGACATCACGAGCTAAAATTGAATTTTTAACTGTTCCTGCAATACTGCTTCCGTTTGCTAAAATTGAGGAAGAGACATCCGCATGTTCTCCATAAAGTACAGGTCTAGAATTATGAGTTGTAGTGTAAATATAAACATCTTTTGCTTTTAAAAATACATTATCTTCACCTTGTTCTAATAGTAACATTTGATTCTTAAAATATTTTTGGAACGAATTAAAGCACATTACTTCTTTTGTAAATGGTATACAATTAACTTTATTGTACATTTTATTATAATATTTAATCATATCTTTAATTGAATAAATATCACTAACTTTACTTGATTCTCTAATTAATTCATCGAAGAAATCTCTATTAAAGATATAAATATCTAAGTTGACATTAAATTTACTATTTTTATCTTTATCTTGAATTTTTA
Organism: Lachnospiraceae bacterium; assembly: GCA_963661135.1. Classification (GTDB taxonomy): domain Bacteria; phylum Bacillota_I; class Bacilli_A; order RFN20; family CAG-826; genus Onthovivens. Next base: position 21,689 of record CAVKZO010000003.1, read on the forward strand.
AAAATTTTTGAGCGTTTCCAATAGCGTCTATTACGACCTTTTCACATCCTGAAAACATATTTACATCGCTTGTTTCTTTATAAACTAAACTGCAATCAGCTCCTTTTTCAATATGTTTTTCTAATACTTCTTGGAAATTAATATCTAATAAAAAATGGACTGGAGCAACAATTACGTAATCTGATTCATTATCATATAATAAATAATCGTTCTCTTTTAAATTATTGATATCAGTATTATATAAAGGATTTTGAGCACCATATTCATTAACCAACATCGAAAGGAATCCAGTTTTACTATTTTTTAAATATGTCGAATCTCGTGAAATATGTTTTGCAATATTTCTTCCGTGATCCTTAACTAAAACTGCTATATCATCAATCTCACTATTTGTAAAACAACTCAAAATAAAATCGATGAAAGTATATCTACATAAAATTGTAGTGACAGCTTGAGGACGATTTTCTGTTAATTGCCCTAATGAAACGTCGTTATGTAAATCAACTAAACCTAAAACTTTATTAAGCATTATTGTAACTCCCTTTCTTTATCGATTAAAATTATTGAATCGCTATCTTTATTGACGACTTCATTCTCTTCAATTTCAGTTCCTGGACCAAGAATAGCATTATTTACAAAAGCATTTTTACCAATGATAACTCCAGGCATAAGAACGCTTCTTCTTACGATTGCTCCTTTTTCGATAGTAACTTCATTAGAGATTACACACTCTTCAACGTTACCTAAAATATAAGCGCCTTGATTGATTAAACAATCTTTAATCTTTGCATCTTTTCCGATATATTGAGGACGAGATTTTGTATCTTCGCTAAAAACTTGTGGAAAAGTATTAAAAGCGATAGTATTTTCTTTTCTTCTTGAAGGTAATAACTCCATATTTGCTTCGTGTAAAGAATTTAAAGTACCGACATCTTTCCAATATCCTTTAAATCTATACGCGATAACTTTTTTGTTTTGTTTAAGTAAATTAGGGATGATATTCTTGCCAAAGTCATGATCAGATTTAGGATCTTTATGGTCTTCAATCAATGCTTTTTTAAGTGATTTATAAGTAAAAACATAAATTCCCATGCTAGCTAAATTACTCTTTGGTTCTTTAGGTTTTTCAACAAATTTTGTAATATTATCGACATTATCAACTTCTAAAATCCCAAATCTAGAAGCTTCTTCGATAGGTACTTCTAATACGCTAATCGTACAATCCGCTTTAGCTTTAATATGAGTTGCAATCATATCTTTATAAGTTGTTTTATAAATATGGTCTCCACTTAAAATTAAAACATATTCAGGTTCTTCACCATCTAAAAAGTCTAAATTTTTATAAATCGCGTCTGCTGTACCATCGTACCAGTTAGCACCTTCTTCAGTTTGTCTAGGAGGTAAAGCTAAACATACATTATCAACTCCATCAAAACCCCAAATTTCTCCATTTGAGACGTAACTATTTAAGACAACTGATTCATATTGCGTTAAAACTCCAACACAATCGATTGAAGAATTAGCGACATTCGACAAGCAAAAATCGATAATACGATATTTCCCTCCAAAATAAACGGCAGGCTTAGCAACTTTTTTTGTTAAAGCCTGAAGCCTAGTTCCTTTTCCACCAGCCAAAATCATCGCGACGACTTTTCTTGCCATATTTTTCTCCTTATTTTTCTGCTTTTTCAAAAAGTTTTACAAAACTTCTATTTTTATCATGTAACACGACGAGTGTTTCATCAACTAATTCAGAGATTTTACTTACCTTATCACTAGGAGCGCTGAGAATAACTTGAAGATTGAATTTCTTTAAAAGTCTAACTGCTTCTTTAAATCTTGTAGGGTCCATTTTTGAGAAGGCTTCATCAAAGATTATAAGTCTAGTTGTATTTGCAATCTCCCCTTCTTCATTTGCATGATAAAGTTGAGAGAACGAAGCTAAAATAGCAATGTAGAATGGAGTTTGAGTTTCACCTCCAGATTTCTTTTTAATCATCTTAGAAAGACGTTGTTCTTCACCAGTCTCATTATTTGTGACTATTAAATCGAAATCTAAATAGCTTCTATAATCTGTGAATTTTTCAATATTTGCTATTAAATCTTGATTCTTTTTGCTTTCTCCATCACCAACATCGACGATTTGTCTAAATAAATCTTCCATTACATCTTTGTATTTTGTGATGTATTCACTTTCATCTTCTCCAGTTTCAAGAAGAAGATCGTCTTTTAGCATATCATAATATCTTCTATATACTTGACTTGGTTTAACAGTGAATCTATATGTATCTTTACCGAATACCGATTGAGCTAAAGCATCGTTTAAATTGTTGATTTGATCTTCAGCATCTTCGATAGCATTTCTTAATTTAAAGATGAAGTCGTCTTTAAATTGTTGTGTTGCTTTATGGTAACTATCGATAATTTTTTCTTTATATGAAGGAAGTTTAACTTCTTTAAAATCATTTAATTCATTGTCGAATTCTGTATTTTCTTCATTTTCAACATTATATGATAAGTGATATGTAGAAGTGTATTCTCTTCTAGCCTTGACAAGACCTGTGAATAAATTATTTACAATATATTGAAGACGAGATAATTGAGCTGAGAATAATGAGAATATTTCAATATTATTCTTCCCTTCTTCTTTCATTTTTTCAAATATAGGCATAGCATCATCATCGATCATAAATTGATCGTAGTTTGATTGAAGATTTGTTTCACGTTGTTTAACGTTAGCTTCTTCAGTTAACATCTTATCTTCTTTAATTTGCTTATTTTCAGTGATTAAGTTACCTTTTTCAATCAATGATTTTTCTTTATCATCTTCGATAGCTCTAATATCATCTTCGATATCTTTAATTCTTCTATCTAAAGATTCAAGCAATGTTGTATCGTGTTCACTAAGTTGCTCTTCAACATACTTTAATGTTTCTTTTAATCCATCTAAAGAAGAAATCTTGTTGATTCTAGAAATGATTGTATCAATTTCGACATTAGATAAAATTTCTAATTGGTTAGCGTTTGTAATCGTATCAGATAATTTTCTATAGTAATTTAAATTAGCGATATTATCTTTAAGTTGATTACTTTTTTCAGCAAAAAATCTATCGCTAACATTTCTACCGATATAAGATTCTTGATATAATCTTGGATTCATTTTTGTCAAAGCGAAATTACGATATAAATCGCATTCTTTTGTGATACCGTTTCCAAATTCTCTAGCTTCTTTAGCATCTTTTGCTTTATAAAGTCTTCCAATTAAGAAATTAGCGTAAGCTCTAGCGCCTTCATCATCAGTTATAATTTCTTCAGCTAAAGATTGAGCTTCACAATTATAATCTCTTTCGATAATTCTTTCTTGGTCGACTAAAGCGATGCCGTAAACTCCGTATTGAGATAACAATCTTCTTAAAATAGAATAAGCATCTAAATAATATTTAGGAGCTACGAAAAGATTAAATTTTTGATTGTATAAATATCCTTCGATAGCATTTGACCAAGATAAATCTTTAATATCAATCAAATCTGCAAAAATATTAACTTCGATATTTTTTCCATATTTTTCTTCCAATTGTTTTTCAAGTTCTTCTTTGATTGTTAATAAAGATCTATTGTAAGGCTTATGGCCCATCTTCATATTAGATTCTTCATCTTTCAAGCTTCTAATCTTCTTTTCTAATGTGCTTATTGATCTAGCTAAAGAAATCGCTAATGTGGATACTTTTTGTTTAAAAGAAGTCATTTTAATTTTTAATTCTTTTAATTCTTCTTCGGTGATATTGATGATTCCATCAGCGCATTTAGATGCAAAATCACCCATATATTTAAATGTTAATTTAGCTTCATCGATTAATGCGTTAATCTCTTCAAGTTTATCTTCATCGACGCTTTCCTTATTAATTAAGGATAGGTTATCTAAAATGCTTTTTGCATTCTCTTTATAATTTTCAACATATTTTGAAAGCGAATATGTAACTTTGACGATCGAATCCTCGATAAGTTTAATTTCATCTTCACTCTCTTTCTTTTGTTTATATAAATCTTCGGTTAATTTTTGAGTTGAATTGCTAGCTTTATCTTGGATTAAAGCAATCTTTTTTCTATTTAAAGTCGCTAAATTCTCACCAAAATCAGCAAGTTCTAAATCGATTTGGTTAATTCTTTCTTCGTTTCTTTCAATTTGTTCTTTATATAATTTTAGTTTTTCTTTGCTTTGTTCTAATTGACATTTTTCGACAATATATTGAGCAATAATATAGTTTTTCTTATTATCTTTATAAGAGTTAAAAAGCTTTTCAACTTCTTCGAGTTTAGCGATTCTTTCTTCGATAGCTTTAGCTTCTTCCTCTAATCTTTTATATTCTAAAATATTTTCTTGAAGAACATCTAAATTGATATTAGCTTGAGGATCGCAAACATATTCTGTGATAAATGTTGTAATATCAGTAATTGGAGTGAATGATGTAGCTTTCTTTAAAAGTCCAAAATATTTATCTTTCAATCCGCCAAATTTCTTCTTTAAGAAATCTTGATATGCTCTATTTGAATCAAAAAATTGATAGTTACCATTATAATTTTCATTAAAGAATTTTGATAACATTTTATATTCCATCGGAATATTATCTTTAATAAATTCGTTTTCTGGGATTTTATCATCTAAACAAAAATATCTATGTTCTTCACTTCCATCATCATAAGAATCGAAAACGATACCCATAGTGAAATCTGTATTATTTATATCATTATGAAATTCAAGTGCGATATAAGAAGTGAATCTTCCATTACGTAAATATTTAAAACCACCATCGATCGTATCACCGATTTCACCTTTTAAGTAGCCTCTTAAAGTACGAGCAGGTTTATCCATAGCAGCTTTGTTAAAAAATCTACCAGTTGTATCACCTAAAAGAACAATTTGTAAAGCATCGATTAAAGTTGATTTACCACTAGCGTTAGCACCAGTTAAGAAAACTAAAGGCTTGACTTCGATTGTCTCGTTCCAAAAATAGTGCCAATTTATAATTTTAATTTTTGTTAAAAGTTTCATAATCTCCTCCTTTAATTACCTTTATTTTCATCTAATAAAGGAGTTTGATCATCGCTATTTAATTCATCTAATGCGTTGCTCATAGCAATAATTTTTTCATTATCTATAGCGTAAATTATGCTTGGTAAAATATAAAAAGATACATTGCCTTCATCGTAACTTCCGCTAACTTTAGAAATGATATTGTGATTTGCCATAAAACGTAAAGAACGGCCAATTAATCTACCAGTGATCTTTTTTCCTGGCATTTGAATACCATGATCTAACATCATCTTTATTAAACTTGGTGTAGTCATATAAATCGATTGAGATGAACTATTTCCATTCTCTTGTTTTTCATCTTCATAAATCAATCTAAGAGTAAATAAAATTAAAGATGTTTCTCTATCGATTCTTATACGATTATCTTCATATTCATTATATAAAGAGAAAACTCCTAAAATTAAATCTTTATTTAAAACCCAACCAGCAAACTTTAAATAATCGTTGATCAGGTCATAATGTCTTTCTACAAATCTAAAATCAGGATTGACTCTAATAAGTTTTTCTCTATTATCAAAAACATCTCTAACAATAAAACCTTTGAGCAATAATTTATTTACAATCTCAGCGAACTTTGTTTGATCGCTTCCGCTTAATTTAGAAAAATCTTCACTAAACATACTTACTCTCCTTTACTATCGATACTATCTTTTTTATGAAATATAAAATTTGGAATGATATATCCATGATTTAAAATTTTACTATTATCACCATATTCGATATAGTAGAAGCAATCTGGATCATCTTTTTTAACTGTTGCTAAAATAAGCAAAATAAATGCATCGTGATTTAATAATGGAATATCTTCACTTTTAACGTTATCTGCACCATTAAAAGCACTATTCATAAATTCATAAACTCTTTCATCGTTATATGAATCTAATGTTTCATTTAAGAAGTTTTGCATAATGATATCACTAGCTTCTTCAAAATCAACGATTCCTAACGGGACACCTTCCTCTTTATATTTTCTTAATAATGGTAAAGTGACAGATTTACTATCGATATAACCTTGTTCATAGTAGCTTAAACAATCTTGCATACCAGAAAGAATCTTAGCTAATTCTCTTCCATTATTTAAACTCTTACCATAGTGTTTAAAAATATTTTCTAAATGTCCTCTAATAGTCTTATCAGTGTTATTTAAATACAAAATCTTATTTGCACTACTTTTTGTATAAACGTTATTTTCTTTATCGATGTTACTAATCAAACTATTGATTGTATCGTAAGTATCGCAAATATAGTTGATCATCGTAATAATTTCATTCTCTAATTTACTCTTATCAGATTCGTGTTTAATGACGCTAGCTTGCATAACTAATTTTTCTCTAGTTTCTTTATCTTTTAACCACTTTTCAAGAATCCTAATGATAGGTTTTTTAAATTTTGCAACACTATCAAATGTTTTTAAAGGGTGATAATATCTATCGCTAACTTTGTGCTTATATAAATCAAAATAATCATGTAAAACTTTATTTGTATGGAATGTTTTCCCTAATCTATTTTGATAAATTCTAATCGTATGAACGATGGTCATCAATTCTAATTTTAATTTTTTAGTAGTCGTATATGCTCTTTCTAAAGTTGTAAAGAACAATTCATCTTTTTCTTCATCTTCAAGTTTTAATTCCGAATATGTTGAGTGAACTAAACTAACATATGGAGACTCTTCATCGTTGATGATATCTTTCATTCCCTTAAGTAAAAATATTGAATATGTAGGAAGAATTACAGTTTCTTCAAAAGTTTCAGGATCGATAGCGATATCAATCCAACCAGTCTCTTCTAATCTTCTTACGATAAAACTAGCTTTGCTTGAAAGATTATCTAAAATAAGAGTCGAATCATCTTCACCATCAAACTCTTCATCTTCAAAATTAAAATCGATCAAATTTTTGTTTTTATCTTTTAAAGTTTTTATAAAATCATTTCTAGAAATTAAAGATTCATCATTCTCGAATAAGTCATATAACGTCATCAAACTTTCAGCGTAAATACTCTTATTTTTTCCGCTGAATATTTGAAAGTAATTATCTGGTAAAATATTAAATAAATTCATCTTTTCAAAAATCCTATTAACAATAAAAATTATATCTAAAAACCTATTCTTTTTAAAGAATAAAGTTGTCTTTTTATATTGTTTCTAATATTATTTTTATATGAATACAAAGATTATCAAACCAAAAGCTTCATCAATTCTAAAAGTCTACATTCCTGTGATGCTAATCTTACTTATTGCAATCTACGGATTGCTATCTTCTAGATTTAAATGGGCTTACGCTGAAGGAGATAAAACTAGTTACATTCTTAAAGATTTATTAGTCGTTTTAGGATGGTCAGTTTTATTTGTTGTATTTTTAATTTTAATGTTAAAGAAAAATTATTACGAAATAACAAAAAAAGAATTAATCCATAAAAGATTTGTAAACGAAGTCACATATTCTTTCGATAATGTAATTTATATCGATGAAGAATATACAATAAAACACAACACCCTTCTCTTTTACAATAAAGAAGGAAAATCTTTATTCTTAGTAATGGATAAAAAAGGTGAATTATTAAAGATTTTTAAACAAAATTGCCATAATTTAAAAAGTCATGACGAAGTTTTTAAGAACAAAGGTATTAAATTATAATAATTATTTTGATTTTATATTTAAATTGTGATATATTTTATAAGCATTGTAGGAGGAATAGATATGTCAAGAGTTTGTCAAATTACAGGTAAACACCCAATTAGTGGTAACAAAAGAAGCCATTCATTAATTGCTACTCGTAGAAGATGGAATGTAAATTTACATACTTACAAAGTTGAAATTAATGGAAAAGTATATAAAGTTAGAATGAGTGCTAGAGCTTATAAGACACTTAACAAAACATCAAAGAAAGAAGCATAATAAGAGGTATACAAAATGGCAAATATTAAATCACAAAAAAAGAGAATTCTCACAAACGAAAAATCAAGACAAAGAAATGTTGCTTATAAATCAAAATTAAGAACTGCAATGAAAGCTGTTCGTGTAGCTGTTGAAGCTAAAGATGAAAAAGCAGCAAGCGAAAAATTAGTTCTTGCTTTTAGCGTTATCGATAGAGCTGTCAGCAAAGGTATCGAAACAAAAGGTACTGCAAGCAGACAAAAATCAAATCTCTCTAAACTTGTTAACAGTTTAAAGAAATAGTCGTTCTTCCTAATAATCTACAATCAAAAAACTCGATAATATCGAGTTTTTTTTATTTAAAAATTCAATATAAACAATTCAAAATTATAAAATCTATCCACTTCATTATGCTTTATTTTTTTATCTAAAATAAATAGATCGTTTAAAGCTTTTTTAATTTTTAATCCATCTATGCTTCTAAGATTCCTTAAAGTCATCTTAACTCTATAAGGATGAGCATCCAGTTTACTAGCTATATTACTTTCTGAATAGTTTTCTTTATCAAGACTATATACCAAATCATAAAATATTAATTGACTTGTAATTAAATTCATTAAAATTACTGGCTCAATACCACTAGTGATTCTTAATTCTTTATAAATCTTATAAGCTTTTTCTTTATCATCACTCAATAAAGCATTAACGAATTCAAATGCATTATCTTCTAAAGGCTTTGTAAATATTTTATCTACATCTTCATATTTAATATCGTTCATTTTATAAAGAATCAATTTATTCACTTCGTTATTAAAAATATTTAAATCGTTTTGACTTCTTAAAACAATCTCATCAATAGCTTTTTGTTCTATTGAAATTTTTCTAGATTCAAAATATTTTTTAACAAATAAAGGCCACTCTTCTTTTGAAACATCTTTTAATTCATAAATTTTTCCTTTTTCTTTTATTTTTTTAAATATATTGCTTTTTTGATTTATCTTACTTGAATTTAACACAAAAATTAAAGTAGTCAATTCATTTTCATTATCTAGATACTTTAAAATATTAGTTTCATTATTATCTACTAAAATCTTTTTAGTAGGTTTTTCACTAGATAAATAATAGGCATCTTTAACTATTACAACTTTTTTATCGCATATTAAAGAAAGCTGTTCACATTCATTTCTAACTTCATCTAAAGAATCTTCGTAACCATTAAATTCAATAGTATTAGCTTCTTCACCTTGAAAAATATCATTAACAATTTTTTTTAATTGTTTTTTGATCATTAAATTTTGGTTACCAAATAAAAGAATTGCCATTAATAATTTTTAACCTTTCCTTTGTAGTATACTTTATCGATCAGTCCTCCTCCTAACATACAACCTTCACTATCGTAAATTACTGCAGCTTGTCCAGGAGTGACAGATTTATAAGACTCATCAAAAATCAACTTTATAGTATTTTCATCAACATTAACTAATGTGCACCCATTATCTTTTTGACGATATCTAAATTTAACAAAAACATGAGTATTATCTTCTATTCTCCCATTAAAGAAATTTAAATTATTAACTGTACAATAATCACCTAATAAATATTCATCTTCATCATTACTAGCAACGTAAAGAACATTATTTTTAACATCTTTTCTTGAAACGAACCATCCACCTTTATTGTTAACACCTTTAATACCACCGATTCCTAATCCTTTTCTTTGACCTAATGTGTAATACATTACTCCATCATGTTTTCCTAAAATTTTATTGGTTCCTTCTTCTTTGATGTCACCTTGTTTACTAGGCAAATAGTTTTCTAAAAATTGTTTAAAATTTCTTTCACCGATAAAACAAACTCCAGTAGAATCTTTTTTATCTTTAACACTACTTAAATTTAATTTATGAGCAATTTCTCTAACTTCTTCTTTATCAATATCACCTAAAGGGAATAAACAACTCGCTAATTGATCATGAGATATTTGGCTCAAAAAATATGTTTGATCTTTATTTAAATCGTGAGCTTTATATAAATATACTTTTCCATCTTTATCAACTCTTTTAGCATAGTGTCCCATCGCTATCATCTCACATCCATTTTTCTTTGCAAAATCTAAAAATGGGCCGAATTTAATATATTTATTGCAAAAAACATCAGGATTTGGAGTACGACCTTTTTTATATTCATCTAAAAAATATGTGAAGACATTATCCCAATATTCTTTAATAAAATCGATCCTTAAAAATGGTAAATTCAAGTCTTCAGCAACTTTTTTAGCATCTAAATAATCTTGTTCTTGAGGACAAATATTGTTATTTACAGCAGGATTTCCTAATACATCGTTATTTAACATACTATCCCAGTTTCTCATAAAGCAACAAACTACATCGTAACCTTGAGACTTTAATAAATAAGCAGCTACAGCACTATCGACACCGCCACTTAAACCCAACATAACTTTCATAAACCTAACTCCTTAGAATCAATAACTAGAGTAAATGGCCCATCATTTATCAAATTAACTTTCATATCCGCACCAAATACTCCAGTTTTAACAACATATCCTTCATCAAATAATAACGAATTAAAATATTCGTATAATCCATTAGCTTTTTCATATGCTAAACAATTTACAAATGAAGGGCGATTTCCATGTCTACAATCTGCATATAGCGTAAATTGAGACACCGATAATATTTCTCCATTAATTGACTTTAAATTTAAATTTGTCTTTCCGTTTTCATCTTGGAAAATTCTTAAATTTAATACTTTTTGAACTACTTTTTTAACTATTTCTTCATTATCTCCTTCAGTAAAAGAGACGAGAAGCATATAACCTCTATCGATTGATGAATATACTTTTCCATCGATTGAAACACTTGCATTTAAAACATTTTGTAAAACGATTCTCATAATAATATTCTATAACTTTTTATTCTTTTCTAAAATATCAACAATCTCTAAATATCTATATTCCAATTCATCCTTTTCTTCTTGTAATTCTTCAATTAATTTATAATTAACAAAATCATCTTCTTCTAACGATTTATCAATATCACTCATTCTTAATTCTATATCTTCCATCTCTTTTTCGTATTCTAATATTTTATTATTAGAAAGTTTTTCTTTTTTAACGATAGTAGGGGTTTCAAGTTCTTTAATTGAAGCAACTTTTAACTCTTCATTCATCTTTTCTAAACAGTGATATAAACGATTGTAATCACCTTCTATAAATAAAATATTATTTCTAGATAAATATAAAACATTAGTAGCTAATTCGTTAATAAAATAACGATCGTGAGAAATAAAAATAATTGCTCCATCATAGTTTTTTAAAGCGTTAATCAAGCATTCTTTTGTTATCATATCTAAATGGTTTGTAGGTTCATCAAGCAATAATAATTCATAACCTGATAGAGAGAATGAGCAGAGAATTAATCTCATTTTTTCGCCATTAGACATTGAAGAGGTATTTTTATAAACATCCTCACCTTTAAATTGAAATCTTCCTAAAATAGTGCGTAATTCCTTATCTAATTTAGCTGGATATTTGTTTTTTAAATAAGATAAAGCAGATTCATTTTCATTAAAAATATAATCATTTTGTTTTATGTAACCATAGTTGATTTTTCTAACTTCTTTTATAGTTCCATTAATTGGTTTAATCTCGCCTAAAAGAGTTTTTATAAGTGTAGTTTTCCCAATTCCATTATCACCACAAACCGCTATTTTATCTTGTCCATAGCAAGAAAAAGAAAATGGAGGAGTAAGTGGGAAATCATATCCAATTACTAAATCTTTTACCTCTAACAATTGCTTATTTTTTAGATTACTACCATCTATTTTAAGCTTAATGCTTTTGTCTTCTTTTGTAGGTAATTCAACTCTATTTTTTTCTATTTTTTCTAACTTGTGTTCTCTATCTTTCGCTCTAGAAGTAAATCTTGGTTTAGGTTTATAAAATTCGATGAATCTTTTAATTTTTTCAATCTCTTTCTCTTCTCTTTTAGCTAATTTTAAAAGTGAATTATACCTTGTTTCTTTATCGACTAAATAGTGATTATAATCCATATTATATATCTCAATTTTATGATTTTCTAATTCAAATACCCTAGTCGCTAAAGATTCTAAAAAATATCTATCGTGAGAAATAAAAAATATGGTTCCGTTATATGATTTTAAAAATTGTTCTAGCCATTCAATCGTCGATATATCTAAATGATTAGTAGGTTCATCTAAAAGCAAAACATCATAATTAAATAAAAGAATTTTGATGAAAGCTATCTTCATTCTTTCTCCACCACTTAGACTTTTAATAATTCTATTTTTGATAGATAAGTCAAAACCAAATTTTGAAATCATCTCATTAATTTCAATTTCGTATGTGTATCCCCTCTCTTTTTGAAAATCTTTCAATATTTCATCATATTTAATTAAAAGATTTTCGTCGTTGGGGTTATCTTTAATTTTTCCTGTAATAGCTTCGAGTTGCTTTTGTATTTCAAATGTTTTTTTAAAAGCGTCTAAAAGTTCTTCATAAACTGTAGACTCAACGTTTTTAATAGCATTTTGATCTAAATAACCTACTGAGATACCGTTTAAAATCGAAATATCCCCAGGTTTATCTTCTTTTGCAACAAGTGTAGGTTCTTCTTTTTTTAAAATCATCTTAAAAATAGTTGTTTTCCCTGCACCATTATTTCCGATTAAAGCAACTTTATCTCCTTTGTTAACGCTAAAACTTACATGATCTAAAATCAAATCATTAATATAATATTTAGTAACATTAGAAAAAGAGATTAAAGCCATAATTAATTTTCAAATTGAGCATTAAATAATTTTGAATAAAATCCATTTTTATTCATTAATTCACTATGATTTCCTGTTTCAATTATATGTCCATCTTTCATGACAATTATAATATCACTATTGATAATTGTAGAGAGTCTATGAGCGATAATAAAGCTAGTTCTACCTTCTGTTAAAGAAGCGAAAGCTTTGACAATCTTCTTTTCAGTACGAGTATCAATATTACTTGTAGCTTCATCTAAAATAACGATTTCTGGTTTTGCTAAAATGACTCTAGCGATAGTGATCAATTGTTTTTCTCCGCTGCTCAATCCTGAATCATCACTTATGATAGTGTTGAAACCATTAGGTAATCTAGATATAAAACTATATGCATTCGCTTGCTTTGCTGCTTCAATAACCTCTTCATCACTAGCATCTTGTCTTGAATATCTAATATTATCAAAAACCGTTCCTTTAAATATCCAAGTTTCTTGTAAAACTAAACCAATATGTTTTCTAATTTCTTTCTTTTTAAATTCAACACTTGGAGTATTATTAAAATCAATGCTTCCAGAATTAGTATCGTAATATCTCATAATTAAGTTAATCATTGTAGTCTTACCACATCCTGTAGGTCCAACGATAGCAACTTTAGTACCTTTTTTAACTTCTAACGAAAAATCTTCAATCAATGGTCTATCTTTAACATAACTAAAGAAAACATCATTGAATTTAATATCTTCGACTAATTCATTTAACTCTTTATTACCATTATCAATATCATCGGCATTATTTAATACTTCATTTATTCTTTTAAACGAAGTGTATCCTTGCTGAATTTCACCTATACAAGATGACATTTCATCTAAAGGTTTAGCAAACTTATTAGCGTATTGTAAAAATGATGTAATAATACCAATTGTACAAGTTGCACCTAAAATATAATCACTTCCACCCTTACTACTTACAACGCATAAAATAGTTCCTACAATACATAATATAGCGTAAATTGTATTGTTAATGATTCTTGTACTAGGATTAATTAAGCTTGAAGAGAATTGAGCTTTTCTACCAACTTTAAACAAATTATCATTAATTTGATAGAAGCTATCTAATGATTTTCCTTCAAAATTAAAAGATTTAATCACATTAATATTATTTAAATCTTCTAATATTTTAGCTCCGACTTCACCTTGAATTTTAGCTTGTTTTTTAAAGTCTTTAGATACTGATTTTGCAACTTTATATGATACTAAAAATCCAAATGGAGTTAAACATAATACGATTAATGCTAATATCCAGTTAAGCCAGAACATGAATCCAATTGTAAACATAATTGTTATCACACCTTGATAAAATTGTTTAAAACATCCATTAATTCCAAGTAAAACATAATCTACATCATTAACTAATCTAGAAATTAAATCTCCATGAGTATGTGTGTCGATATAATTAATGCTAACTGTATTAAACTTTTTAAAGATATCGTTTTTCATATCTTTAGTAATGTTTTCAATAATTATTCCAGTTAAAATATTAAATAAATAATTAAATAAAACTAATAAAGCAACGAGTAACCCAATAAGTGATAAATAAGTTTTAATATTAGATACGTCGGTCACTTTACCTTCGATATATTTAGCTAAAATATCGATGATTTGACCTGTAAAATAAGGAATTAAAACATCACAACAAACAAAAATCAAAGCAAAAAATAGCGAACAAATTAATAATAATTTATATTTACTAATATATTTTAAAAGTCTTTTAATATCGCTCATACTATTTATTCCTCACTTGTGATTCATAAATCTCTTTATAAATTTCGCAATTATTCATTAAATAATCGTTATTTCCGCTTGCAACAATTTTACCGTGATCCATAACATAAATCACGTCACATCCTGAAAGAGATGATACTCTTTGAGAAATGATCAATGTTGTTTTATTCGTCATTTTAATATTTGCTCTTACTTCTTTATCAGTTAAGTAATCTAATGCAGAAGTAGAATCGTCTAAAATTAATAATTCAGAATCTTTAATTAAAGATCTAGCGATGGATAATCTTTGTCTTTGACCTCCAGAAAAGTTTCTACCATTTTCTCTGACTGGATGATTTATTCCATCACTATATGAAGAAACAAACTCATAAGCTTTTGATTGTTTTAAAGCTTCAATAATTTCTTCATCACTAGCGTCGCTTTTTCCCATTAAAATATTTGATTTAATTGTGCCATTCATCAATGAAGCTTTTTGATCAACTAAACTCACTTCATCTCTTAAAGAAATTAAATTATAATCTTTAATATTTACACCTTTATAAATAACTTCACCCTTACAAGCATCTAAAAATCTTTCAATCAATTTAATAATCGTTGTTTTACCAGCACCAGTTCCCCCGATTACTCCGACAGTTTGACCTTTATCAATCTTAAAATTAATATCAGATACGACATAATTTTCTCCGCTATATGATACGCTAACATCTTTTAATTCAACTAAAGTATCTCCGCTATTAATTTTTATATCTTTAATTGTTCCTTCGTTTTTAATAGTTAGTTCATAATTTAAAAGATTATTAATTCTAGTATTAGAAGCAAATCCTTTTGTAAATGCAACAATTAAGTTGCATACGACAATTAACGCCAATAATATTTGGTTTAAATAAGAAATTAAAGCGACTACATCACCTTTTAATAAGCTAGATTGCGAAGGATCAATTGATCCAGTTATAATCTTGGATGATAGCAATAAAACGCCAATAATAGCGACATTAACAATTAACATAGTCAGCGGATTTATCAATTCATTAACAAATATAGCTACTTTGCTTTCTTTATAGTAGTTATTTGTTAATATTTTATATTCGTCAATTTCTTTATCTTCATTATTAAAAGCCTTTATTACTCTAATACCATTAATATCATCATTAGCTTTAGTTACGATCTTATCGTTTTCCTTTTGAACTTTTAAATATTGTTTGCTAGATACTTTAAGAATAATAAAATATATAGCTACAACTAAAGGAATGATTGCTAAATAAATCAAAGAAATCTTCCAATCGATTAAAGCCGCACAAATTAAAGATCCAATAACTAACACAGGAGCTCTAATAACAAGTCGAATTAACATAGCGATCACTGTTTGAATTCTATTAACATCATTAGTTAATATATTCATTAAATTTCCTTTATCTAATTTTTCTAAATCAATAGTAGATAAACTCATTATTTTCCTATAAACTCTATTTCTTAAATCTGTCCCAGTTCCTTGAGAAGCGATACTTGCAAAATATTGACATACGAATGTTGTGCCATATCCTGCTAAAGCAAATACAATCATCAATACTCCAGGAATAATAATGTGATTATAATTTCCATATTTTATAGCGTTAGTTAATCCAGTATCGACAATATATTTCATTAAAAAAGGGGTAAGTAATTCAAAAACGACCTCTATGACTTTAAACATAGGCCCAAGAATCATATATTTCTTATATTTTTTTGTTGAATCGAACGCTTTTTCCATACTAAATACCCATTAAAAAAACTCTATTTATTATAGAGTTTTTTTGTTTTCTTTTCACTAATAATAATTATTTTCTTAAGCCAAGTTTTGCAATTAATTTAGCATAAGCATCTCTGTCTGTTCTTTCTAAATAAGCAAGAAGAGATTTTCTTTTACCAACTTGAATTAATAATCCACGTCTAGCGATACTGTCTTTATCATTTTTCTTTAAGTGTTCAGTTAAATTTTTTATTCTTTCTGTAGCTAAAGCGATTTGAACTTCAACACTTCCAGTATCAACTTTAGATTTACCATAGTTAGCAACTATTTCGCTTTTTTGTTTTTTGTCTAAAGCCATATTTTTCTCCTTTCAATAATATTCGCACAAATCAAAGTATTCGTTGGAGTTTCGAGATACTAAGATTGAGTACTTGATAAATATACTAGTTTTATCTTTAATTATCAAGAAAAATATATTTTTGAGAATCTTAATAACAATATTAAATTATTGTTTAAATATCCATCTATTTTCTAATATAATAAATATATGACTTGGCAACAAATAACATTGATCATTTTCTATATTTTATATACATGCTTTGCATCCATTGATTGTTATGGTTGCTTTAAAGAAAATAGAAAAATACATTTGATTTTTAAATGTATACCAATTTTTTTAATAACAATATTATCTTTAATCATCGTACCTCAAAATTACATGTTATTTTTTGGATTTTTATTTGCTCTAATTGGTGACGCTTTAATATTAATAAAAGATAATAAAAAAGCATTTTTAGGTGGAGCAACTTCATTTTTTATCGGACACGTATTTTTATTCGTATTTTATTTATTAATCATATATAAATATAATTCTAATCACATTCCTATTTTTGTTTATATTGTTGCACCACTTATTATTGTCTTTATGGGCTTATTATTCGGTTTATTGTTATACAAAAAAATGAAAGCATTATCAATTTTTACAGGTATTTATTACTCTATATTATTTGTAAATTTATTTATGATAATCGTAGCGTTAATATACACAAAATCACTATTATTTATCATGTGTATCGTAGGTTATCTATTCTTTATTAGCAGTGATTTTTTAATTGGTATAAGACAATTTAAAGCTAAATTTAAACACCAAAACTTTTTAATAATCTCAACCTATTTTGTCGCTCAATTATTAATTAGTTTAGGTTTATTTTTATTATTAATCTTATAATTAATTTTTGTTTTTTAAATATTTTATGGCTTTAATAAAGTGGCCATTGGCAAGTTCAACTACAGCGTAGCTAACATTAATATCAAACATTCCTCCGCTACTTTGCACTAAACTTCTCATAGAATTATGTTTTGTCGCTTCAATTAAAAAGAATCTATTTTTAATTAATGTATCTCTAATTTTTTCGTCTTTAATTTTGTTTATTTTTTTAATTGTTCGAACATCTTTTGGCAACACACTATTTATAGTTATTTTATTAACTATTTTATACACTAATTTACCTAAAAATTTAACGTTATAGTCGCATAAAGGGGTTTCGATATCAATATGTTTTGTTTTAACTTTATGATTAATTTTTTTTCCTAATAATAACTCATATTTTTCGTTAGATATATCAAAATCAGTTAGGTTTTGATATATTTTCTCAATTTCTTCACAATATGAAGGCTCTACTTCTTCCCCTGTTAAGTCTATATTTTTAATTAAAGTTTCGTTAAATGAATCTTTTCCTACAACAACACCATAAGTTCCGGATTCTAAAACAAAACGATTAAGTTTTGCATTAAAATATTTAAATTCTTCTTTATTAATATTTACTTTAATTTCTTTTTCTTCATGAGGCTTTAATTCAACCTTAATAAAATCAACTAAATATTTTTTAACTTTGAAATCTTTTGAATTAGTATTGTTTTTAATATAAATTTGAGCTACTTCCTTTCCTTTAATTTCACTGTCATTTCTAATTTTAAAATTAACTTCAATACGATCATCAAACTCAACCAAATTTAAATCATTATAAAGAAAATTAGAATAAGATAATCCATACCCAAAAGGATATAAAACTTTATCTTTATTAAATTCAAAATATTTATATCCTACGAAAATACTTTCTTTATATATTTCTTCATCTATTTTTCCAAAAACACTATTAAATGGTATGTCTTTTTCTTCTTTAACCCATGTTTCACATAATCTTCCTGATGGATTTTCATTTCCATATAATAGATTAAAGCAAGCTTCTCCCCCGCCTTCTCCAGGTACATACATATCTAATATAGCATTCATTTTATCAATTTCAGGAATAATAATTGAAGATCCGCCAAATAAAACAAGAACAATCTTTTTGTTTAACTTAACTAATTTTTTAATTAAAGATATCTGATTTGTTGATATATTTAAATTTTCCCTATCAAATCCTTCGCTTTCCTTTAAATCAGTCAAACCTCCAAAAAATAAAATTAAATCATGATTTTTAGCTTCATTTATTGCTTCATTCTCTAATTTAGCATCAATTTTATCTTCTATTTCGTTATAACCTCTTTTAAAAACATATTCTATTTCATTTTTGTCGAATGCATTTTTAGGACTTGTAACATATCTTGGTTTAATTAAACTACTTCCTGCACCTTGATATCTCATCTTAGAAAATAAATCACCAATAATTAAAACTTTTTTACTCTTGTTTAAAGGTAAAATATTATCATAATTCTTTAATAAAACTGCGCTTTCTTCTGCGCATTTAACTGCTAATTCATAATGTTTTTTGAGCAAAACATCAATATCTTCCTTCTCTATATTTTTATTTTGATGTTTTGAAACCAGCTTTAAAACATTAATAACTGCTTTATTTAAATCATTTATATCTAACGTATTATTTTCAATAGCTTCCTTTAGTAATTTAGAATTGTATTTAATTTGACCAGGCATATCTAAATCTATACCACATTGAATACCTTTAACTCTATTCTTAGTAGCTCCCCAATCTGTCATTACTAAGCCCTTAAAATTAAAAGTATTCCTTAACATCACGTTATTTAAGAAATTATTCTCGCTACATTGCTCATCATTTACAACATTATATCCACACATTATTGCATCTGGATCACTATTTTTAATAGCAATTTCAAACCCTTTTAAATATGTTTCTCTTAAAGTTCTAATATCGCAAATAGAATTAGAAGTATATCTATAATTTTCACTATTGTTTAATGCGTAATGTTTTAAACACGCTCCAACTTTTTTTGATTTTAAACCATTAACAAAATTATAAGCCATTATTCCGCTTAAGTATGGATCTTCGCTATAATATTCAAAATTTCTTCCACATCTAGGGTTTCTTTTAATATTCATTCCAGGAGCTAAAAGCAAATCTACATCATAAAAATTACACTCTTTCCCAATCGCTTCTCCAATTTTATACGCTATATCTTTATTAAATGAGTTAGCAACATTACAAGGAGCGATAAAAGCTGTTGATTCATAAGAATTTCCTAAACCTAAAGCCCCATCTTTATCATCTTCTTTCTTCTTTCTTAAACCTAATGGGCCATCTGTTAAATAAATAGAAGGAATATTTAACCTAGGAATTGAATTAGTATTCCAAGATTCATAGCCTTCCACTAATTTAATCTTCTCATCAATTGTTAATTCTTTTAATAATCCATCGATATTTTCCATATTTAAAATCCTTTTAATTTATTATAAAGAAATTGTCTTCTTTATTAAAGAAAACAATTAATAAAACGATATAAATTAATTTATATCGTTAGTATTTTTATAAATATTTGATATAATAAATTTTCCGGAGAAAAGTTATGATCGAATGCAAACCTTATTTACCAAATGATGAATATTACAATCCAGCCATGATTGTAGATTTTTATGAATTTTCTATGGCAAACTCTCTATTTTTAAATGGTATGAAAGATAAAGTATTAGTCTTTGATATGTTCTATAGAAAAAATCCTGATAATTTAGGTTATTCAATAATTGCTGGACAAGAAAAATTAACTAAATTTTTATTAAATTATCATTTTAATGATGAAGATATTGAATATTTAAGATACAAAGGAATGAGCGAAGAATTCTTAAAATATTTATCTACATACAAATGGAAAGGCTCGATGTATGCTTTAAAAGAAGGGTGCGTTGGATATCCTCAAATTCCTATTGTAAGAATTGAGTGTGATATGGTAGGAGCTATTTTAATTGAAACATATTTATTACAAACGATAAATTTTGCTTCTTTAATCGCTACAAAAGCTACTAGAATCAGCGGCTTATCTACACACAAGAATAGAAATATATTAGAATTTGGCGCTCGTAGAGCTCAAGGAGAAACAGCATCGATCTTTGGCGCATATGCTTCTATTATCGGAGGATGTATCGCTACTGCTAACTGCTTAGCTGAAATGAATTACGGAAGCGAAGTTAAAGCAACTGGAACTATAGCTCACTCTTATATCGAATTTTTTCCTACTGAATATGATGCATTTTTAGCATATGCAAATACATACCCAGATAATGTTTCTCTTTTACTCGATACATATAATGTCTTTGAATCAGGCTTACCAAATTTAATAAAAATAGATGATTATCTAATCAAAAAATATCCTAATGATTTAAATAAAAGAGTAAAATCAGCTAGAATCGATTCAGGTGATTTATCAAGATATTACAAAAGATTAAGAAAAGAATTAGACAAAGTAGGTAAACAATACATTAAACTTGTCGCATCTAATGCGCTTGATGAAAAAAAGATAGAAAACATGGAAATGTACGAAGATGCTAAATTCGATTTTTATGGTGTTGGAGAAAATTTAATAACTAGTGCTTCTGATCCGGTTTTTAGTGGTGTCTATAAACTTGTCGCTATTAAAAATGATGACGGAACTTACACTCCTAAGATGAAATGTTCTGACTCTAAAACTAAAGCTATAATTCCTGGAAAACTTATGGTTTATAGAATTTACGATGAAGATGATAAAGCACAATGTGATATCATTGCTTTAGATAATGAAGTTATAGAAGAAAATAAGCCTATTAAAGTTTATAATTTTAACCCTGATGACTTCCATAAATTTAGAATATTAACACCTAAAAAGATTGAAAAATTACTAATTCCATATATTGAAAATGGCAAATTTGTATATGAAATCCCTTCTATTTCTAAAAGAAAAGAATATGTAAAATCACAAATTGAAAAACATACACGGGAATCAGAGTTAAGATTAGAAATGCCTCATGTTCACTATGTAGATTTAACTGAGAAAGTTTATGAATTAAGAGAAACTCTATATGAAGAGTTACACGGAGGAAAATTAGTTGATTAACGCTCTATTTTTTGGAGGTGCTTTCAATCCCCCTACTATCGCTCATATTCAACTAGCAAAATACGCTATGGAGAAAATTAACTTTGATAAAGTTATTTTTTGCCCTACAAAAAGCAAATATATTTTAAATACTGAACATAAAGACTTTTCATTTAATGAAGAAACTAGGTTAAATATGTTAAAAGACATAGCAAATAATAATTCATTTATGATTGTGAGTGATATTGAAATTAAAATGAAAGAACAATCAAGAACATATTTCACTTTAAAAAAACTTTCTAGTGAAGGATACAACCTTAAACTACTTATCGGAAGTGATTGGTTAAATAAATTAACTACCGAATGGAAATACGTAGAAGAAATCGCAAAAGAATTTGGAATCGTCGTGTTAAAAAGAAATAATGATGATGTTGATACTTTATTCAATACAATTCCTCTTCTTATAAAAATTAAAAAGTATGTAACTATTATTGATGCACCTAATAATTTTAAATTTGTTTCATCTAACAAAATAAGAACATTACTTAAAGATTATGATACAAATAAAGATGAAATTAATAAAGATTTACCAAATGAATTACACAATTTAAATAAATATTTAAAGGGGGATTTATATGAAAAATAGATTTATAAAAATAGCTTCTTCAGTTCCAAATTTAAAAATTTCGAATATAGATTTTAATACTAATGAAATAATAAAAATTGCAAAAAATAACACCGATTGTGCAATTATTGTTTTTCCTGAGCTCACATTAACAGGGTACACATTAGGTGATTTATTTTTTCAAAATTCTATTTTAGATGAAGTATATAAAAGTATCAGAATATTAAAAGTAGAAAGTAATATTTCTTTTAAAGATACATTAATTGTTATTGGTGCTCCATTATTAAAAAATAATAAATTATATAATTGCGGAATATTTATTGAAAACGGAAAAATATTAGGTGTAGTTCCTAAATCTTTTATACCAAATTATCAAGAATTTTACGAAAATAGATGGTTCACAAGTGGTAAAAATATCGAAGTATCTTCAATCAATATTAACGAAGAAGAAATTCCCTTTGGAACTAATCTAATATTTAAAGATATTAATAATGGTGCTCAAATAGCATGTGAAATTTGTGAAGATCTATTTGTTCCTAATAAACCTTCCATTAAGCATTCATTAAATGGAGCCAATATTATATGTAATCTCAGTGCATCTCCTGAAAACATTTTAAAAAGTGAATACAGAAAAAATCTTATTTTAAATCATTCTTCCAATATTTTTTCTACTTACATATATTCTAGTTCAGGAAATGACGAATCTAGCACAGATTTAGTTTTTAGTGGCCATTCTATTATCGCCAATAATGGTAAATTGTTATCTGAATCAATATTTAAAAAAGATATTACAAATAAAGCAATAATCGATTTAGATGATAATATCTATAACAGAATGCATCAATCAACTTTTGAAAATGAAAATGACAATTATTTATTTATTGATACAACTATAAAATCTATAGGAAATACATATGAATTTGATCATAATTTAATTTTAAATACTTTAAAAGAATCAAATTATAAAATTTCAAAGAATCCTTTTTTACCAAATGATGAAAATGATAAAAAAGAAAGATTTAAAGAAATAATGAACATTCAAGTTAATGGATTATTAACAAGATTATATAATTCTAATATTAAAAATATAGTAATTGGAGTCAGCGGAGGACTTGATTCTACTCTTGCTTTACTTGTAGCATACGAAGCTAAAAAGATAGATAACACTATAAATATTTTTCCTATAACAATGCCTAAAAAAGGGAACACTTCTTCTGTCACTTTAAATAATTCTATTAATTTAATCAAATCATTATCGTTAAATCCTATTATAATTCCTATCGAAAACACATTGATTTCCCATCTAAATGATATTGAGCACGAAGATAAATGTTTAAACAATAACGATACAACTTACGAAAACGCTCAAGCTAGAATTAGAACTTTAATCTTAATGGATTATGCTAATAAAGAAAAAGGAATCGTGTTAGGTACAGGGGATTTAAGCGAACTTGCTTTAGGATGGTGTACATATAATGGTGATCATATGTCGATGTACAATGTCAATTCATCAATTCCTAAAACATTAATAAAATATATTGTTGAATATTACGCAATTAACTCTTCTTCAAACCCATTAAAAGAAACTTTAATATCAATAATTAATACGCCTATATCTCCTGAATTAACTCCTTCAAATAATGATAAAATTAACCAAAAGACTGAGGATTTAATAGGAAATTACAATATTAACGATTTTATTTTATATTATTATTTAAGATATGGATATTCCCCTAAAAAGATTTATATTTTATTATCTTTAGCATATAAAGATTTGTCAAAAGAAGATATTAAAAATTATTTAAAAAGATTTTATACTCGTTTCTTTTCTCAAGCTTTTAAGCGTAGCGTAATGCCTGATGGAGCAAAGGTTGGAACAATTTCTTTATCTCCTAGAGGAGATTATAGAATGCCTAGTGATGCTAATTGTTCTTTATTTATAAAAGAGATAGAATCGATATAACATGAATTATTTATATTTTATTAGACACGGCGAAACCATAGCTAATTCATTAAATTTAGTGCAAGGAAGACAAGATTACCCTCTAACTAAAAAAGGTATAGAAACAACCTTAAATACTGCTAAAAATATTAAGATTATAAAGTTTGATGTAGTTTTTTCTTCACCATTATTAAGAGCTTTAGATACAGCAAAAATTTTAAATAAACAATTAAATCTTAATTTAAATATTAATATCGACGATAGATTGATCGAAAGATGTTTTGGAGTATTAGAAGGCAAAGACTTTTCTATAGCCAGACCTTATTTTGTTAATAATAAAGAAGATGAAGTTGAAGGATTAGAAAATGATGAAACCGTATATTTAAGAGTTAAAAGTTTCTTAGATGAGATCAATTCAAAATATGACAATAAAAATATTTTATTAGTAACTCATTCAAATACTATTTTATGTTTATTAAAAACTTTAGACTCTACAATTTCATCAACTTTTAGAGTGCCAAATTCATCTTTAACGTTATTGGAAGATGATAAAAATAATAATCTTAAAATAATTTATATCGGTAAAATCTTTTAAGCTATTACTTCTTTTATCTCTATAACTTTATTATTTTTAGCTTCTAAAATTGTAAATAAAATACCTAAAATACTAACTATTCCTTGAGAAATTGGAGTAGAAAGCCATATACCATCTGTAGACATAAATAATGGGAAAGTAAATGTTATAACTGTAGCAATGATTATTTCTCCATATACTAAAATAAATGCATATAAATTTTTCTCTTTAGCATATAAATAAGATGTTGAACTTTTTATAATTGCTACACAGATACTACTACTGCCCATTATAATTAAACATCTATAAAATATTTGCTTACTTTCTTCCGATAAACCGAATATATTGCCTAATGGAATATATGCTAATTCTAAAACTAATGTTGCGATAATTCCTACAATAAAACATATACTTTTTGATAAAAATAATGTATTTAATTCATCCTTTTTATTATTTTCTCCGTAGTAATAAGAATATAATGGTTGTGATCCGTCTCCGACTCCTTGAACAATTCTCATGATAATAAACGTTATATAACTAACTGCAGTATATGCTGCAACTGCTTCACTTCCTCCGTATATCTTCGCTTCAAAATTAACAAACATCAATAGTAAATTAGGTGCAAAAAATAATCCTAACGGAGAAACAGCGTTCTTTAAAATATTTAAAATATATTTAAATGAAAAACTAATGATTGGTCGATTCTTTTTAAACATTAAAACAATCAAACACATTATCGATGTTATAAATTGAGATACAAGTGTACCTATTGCAGCTCCAGATAAAGACATATCAATAATATAAATTAAACAATAATCTAATATTAAATTGGCAATAAACCCACAAGACATCGATATCATTGTGTACAAGTTATATTTATAATTTCTTAATAAACACACTAATCCCTGTCCAAATACCTGGAATAATGTTCCATATAGAATTATAGTAATATATTTATTTGCTAAATCTAATTCATCTCCTGATGCTTTAAAAAGAATTAAGATCTCTCTTTTAAAAGGAAAGATTAATGCAAATATGAGAACTGAGAAAATTAACAAGAGAATATAAGTATTAAATAATATTTTCTTTTCTTTTTCTTTATCATTTTGTCCGTTAGCGATAGAAATAGCGATACTTCCACCCATCCCTATACCAAATCCAACTGCTTGAATAAACGCTGTAATCGGCCAAGCAAAATTGATGCTAGATAAACCTATATCACCAATCTTATTTCCGATAAATAGCCCATCTACAATTGAAAATGTACCTAAAACGACGCTAGAAATAATTGCAGGTATTACAGAATTAAAATACTTCTTTAAAAATTCTTTACTTATTTTTTTCTTCATATTAAAAATATTTCTTATTAAATATCATTTTATTTTTTTAAAAAATATATGTTTTCTTATCGCTTTTTAAATTAATATCCGTAAGCACCAAGAGGTTCTAAGCTATAGCTAAATAAAGAATTGTTAATTTTATAAACATCGTAATTCTTTTGATCGATATAAAAGTTAACAATCGAATCTAATAAATTAGATTCTACTAAGTTATATCCGCAGCTTTGTAATAAGTTTATCGTATCTTTCCTATTCAATTTCATCGCGATAGCAAATGCTAAACATACTGTTTTATTAGGAATAAAGCTAGGATTTGTAACTAATTCAGAAAATAATTTCCTAGATAAATTACCATCCATTATTAATTGTTCGTCACTTGTATTAGTTTCATTTTGATATTTCCTAACTGTATCAACAAATTTTAAATTGTCTTTAGCTATTGTTAAATCTTTATGTTCTAACTTGCTTGAATATGTGCTTGTAATAAATTTTGTTAATTCATCTTGTAAAGCATCATCAACCGTAGTAGGGAAATTTTTATACATAACTAAATAAATCGTATTTTCTGGATGTGTTTTAAGATATTCCATTATAACTTTAAAAGCAACATGATAAGCATCTTTTAAAGGATAATTAAATTCTCCGCTCAATAAAGGAAAAGCTATAGAATGTAAATTTTCTTCATCTAATATTTTAAAAGCTTTTTTATATGTAGAAATTAATAATTTTTCTTCACCGTGTTTTCCATTCATATAAATTGGAGCAACAGCATGAATTATGATTTTACAATTTGTCATATTAAAACTTTCTGTTTTAACAGCATCTCCAACTTTGCAACTTCCTATATTTTTACATGCTGCAGTCAATTCTTTATCTCCAGCTTTATGGAAAATTGCTCTACCAACACCTTCAACCATTTTTAAATTGACATTGCTAGCATTAACTATAGCATCTACATTCATCGTTACTAAATCACCTTTTAAAACATAAAATGGCATAACATTCTCCTTACTTTTTAAATTCTAACAAAAAATTATATATATTTAAAACAAAATACCTATAAAAGGTCAAATTTCTTTAAAGTTTTATATATTCCATCATCATTTATATCCTCACAAATATAGTAAGATACTTTTTTTAATTCTTCTTTTCCGTTTCCTACACAGATTCCATATTTTACTGCATTAAACATATCGATATCGTTAGTATCATCTCCAAAAGCCATCGCTTCATCTTTAGAAAAACCATAATATTTTAAAATAGCATCTACACCTTCTTTTTTAATAAATGGTTTAGATGATAATTCACTAGTAACATCAAAAAATCTATTTAATACAACATTCGGAAATTTATTTTTAACTTTTTCATCAAAATTAGAATCTGCAAAATATGTAATTCTTAACGCTTCTTCACCTTGGTATTTAGAAATATCTATAGATTTAGGTTCATCAAATGTATTATGGAATTTATCAACGTTACCTAATTCAAAAGTCTTTCCGTATGTTATTTTAAGAGTAGTAATTCCATAGCTTATTTTATTTTCTTCTAAAAAATTTATTATTTCATCACACAATTCTTTTGGAAAATAATTAGCATATAATACTTTATCATCAACTATAGCAGCACCACCGTTACTAACTACAAATCCATCAAAATTCAATGTATAGAGTATCTCTTTTTCCATTAAAGAGTAGTAACTTCTACCTGTGTTAATTACTATTTTTATACCTTTATTTTTTAATTCTTTTATACCTTTTAAAGTGGTTTCGTTTATAGAGTGACTCCTGTGGTCAAATATCGTCCAATCAAAATCAAAAAATACAATCTTAATACTCATATGTTTAATATTTTAAACATTATAATTGATTAATACAAATTATATTAGTATTAAAAAAAGAGGTTTAAACCTCTTTTTTTAAAATTTAAATTTAAATTAATTATTTTGCTTTTTTGCTAAATAATGGGCCGATAGCAACTACTATACCAGCAAGGATTGAGCAAATACCAGCAAATATTGTACAAGCACCGATTGAATATTTAACACTTGCACCAGCTGAAATTGTTCCGCTTCCTATAGTAGCAGTTCCACTTGCGACTGTTCCTAAGAAGAACATTAATACACCAGCAACGACAAATAACAATGCAGGAACACAATTAATAAATTTAATCTTTTTAGCTTTTAATAAGTCTAATGCAATTAAGAATAAAGCAAGAACAACAGCTACACCTAATATAACTAAAACAGCGATGCCTAATCCTTTAAATTTATCTCCGTATCCACCATCTCCTAAACCTTTATAAAATGATAAAGATTCAAAATTTTCAACAAGAGTCCAATCTGTTGAAAGTGTTGAGATGCTAGCCTTTGTATAAGCCTTTCCAAATACTGGTCCTAATAAGAATAAGTAAGCGACTGCGCCTAATAAAACGCTGCATCCATTAACGATAACTCCTAAAAATTTTTTCATATTTTTATTTCCTTTCCTATATTAATATACCAAATTAAAAATATCATTTAAACATAAAAAATGAACTAGATAGAGATATTTAACTAACATCTCTAAATAGTTCATTAATTATTTTATAAAAGATTTGTTAATAACTCTTTATATGATGTTGGATCTAATGAAGCTCCACCAACTAAAGCACCATCGACATCTTTTTGAAGTAAATATTCTTTAATGTTATTTGGTTTAACGCTACCACCATAAAGAATTCTAATTCTGTTACTAACTTTAACATTATATAATTCTTTAATAACATTTCTGATATATTTGCAAATATCTTCAGCGATCTCTTTTGATGCGCTCTTTCCTGTTCCAATTGCCCAAATTGGTTCATATGCGATTACAACTTTAGCTGCATCTTCTTCACTAACACCCTTAAAGCCAGTTACGATTTGTTCTTTAACAAATTCTTTAGTTTTATTAGCTTCGTATGTTTCTAAAGATTCACCACAGCAATAAACTGGAATCATATTATTCTTTAATAATGCTAAAATCTTTAAATTACATTTTTCGCAAGTTTCATTATCATATTCTCTTCTTTCGGAGTGTCCAATAATACACCAAGAAATGTCTAAATCTTTCAACATTGGAATTGAAATTTCACCAGTATATGCACCTTTTTCAAGGTAATGGCAATTTTCAGCACCAACGATTAAAGAATTTTTTAAAATCTTTTTAACAGGTGCTAAATCGACACTAGGAACACAAACTCCCATGTCGATCTTGTTACTTTTAGCAAGTTTTCCTAATTCTTTTGCACTTTTTGCAAATTCACAAGCTTCGGTAACTGTCTTATTCATTTTCCAGTTACCTAATAATAATTTTCTTCTCATAAAATTAACCTATAACATCAATTCCAGGAAGATGTCCATCATTTTCAATCATCTCTAATGATGCTCCGCCACCTGTAGAAACATGTGAGAACTTATCAGCATAACCAAATTCTTTAGCAGCAGCTGCACTATCTCCTCCACCAATAACACTAAAACAATCTTTATTAGCTGTGATAGCTTCACAAATTGCTCTTGTACCAGCTTGGTATTCAGGTTTTTCGAAAACACCGACTGGACCATTCCAGAAAATTAATTTAGCTTTAGCGATTTCTTTTTTATATTTTTCAATAGATTTAGGACCTACATCGAGACCTTCAAATCCATCAGGAATTTCAACGTTTTTTACACCTTCTTCGATATTTGTGTCGACAACTTTAATTTCAGTTGGATTATCAAAATCATTAGCACATTTACAATCTACTGGAAGAACAATCTTTCCACTTGCATAGCATTTTCTAGCATAATCAAGTTGATCTTCTTCGTATGGTGAATTACCAATATTCATTCCTAAAGCTTTCTTAAATGTATAAGTCATAGCTCCACCGATTAAAATCTTGTCACATTTCTTTAATAAAGATTCGATGACTTTAATTTTATCTGAAACCTTAAATCCACCTAAAATAGCGATATAAGGATGGACATCACCACTTACACAAGCTCCAAGATTCTTAACTTCTTTTTCCATTAAGAAGCCTAAAGCAACTGGTTTTCCTTCGGCTTTTAAAGCTTCAGGTACACCATATGTTGAAGCGTGAGCTCTATGAGCGCTCCCGAATGCATCCATTACGAATCCATCAACATAGCTTGCCCATTCTTTACTTAATTCAGGATTATTTTTAGATTCACCTTTTTCATAACGTGTATTTTGGACAAGTAAAACTTCTTTTTCTTTTAATCCAGCAATAGCGTTCTTTAATTCTTCACCGTGAGTTGCATTAACAAATTTAACATTATATCCTGCTAATAACTCTTTTAAACGAGGGTAAACAAATTCCATGTTGTTCTTTTTCTTTTCAGCTTCAATTTCAGCATCATCAACTTTTCCCCATTTAATCTTTCCAAGGTGGGACATTAAAACTAAGCTAGCACCTTTTTCAAGAAGATATTTGATAGTAGGTAAAGCTTGAACAATTCTATTATCATCTCTAATTTGATCACCTTTTAAAGGAACGTTAAAATCGACTCTAACTAATATTTTTTTTCCTTCAATGTTAGTTAATTTTTCAATTGTATTCATATTATTCTCCTTTATTTAGATAGAAAAAGGCCTAGAAAAAGGCCTTTTTCAATAATTTAAACTACTTTAATTCAGCAAAGTATTTGATTGTACGAACCATTTGGCTTGTATATGAATTTTCGTTATCATACCAAGAAACGACTTGGACATGGTAAGTATCTTCATCAATCTTTGAAACCATAGTTTGTGTAGCATCAAATAATGAGCCTTGAGTAATTCCGATAATATCTGATGAAACTAATGGTTCTTCAGTATATCCGAATGATGGAGTTGTATGTTCTTTCATATAAGCATTGACAACTTCAGGAGTTAAATCTTTTCCTTTAACAACTGCAACTAAAATTGTTGTTGAACCTGTTTTTACAGGGACTCTTTGTGCACTTCCGATTAATTTTCCGTTTAATTCAGGAATGACAAGACCGATTGCTTTAGCAGCACCTGTTGAGTTAGGAACGATATTTTCAGCAGCAGCTCTTGCTCTTCTTAAATCACCTTTTCTGTGAGGTCCATCAAGAACCATTTGATCACCAGTATATGCGTGAACTGTTGTCATGATACCACTGACGATTGGAGCAAGTTTATTTAAATTGTAAGCCATTGGAGCTAAGCAGTTTGTTGTACAGCTAGCTGCAGAAATGATTGTATCGCTAGCACTTAATGTTTTTTCATTAACACCATAAACGATTGTTGGTAAATCTTTTCCAGCTGGAGCGCTGATAACAACTTTTTTAGCACCTGCATTGATGTGAGCCATAGCTTTTTCTTTGCTTGTGTAGAAACCTGTACATTCAAGAACTACATCAACACCAAGTTTTCCCCAAGGGCAGTTATTTGCATCCTTTTCTGCGTAAATTTTAATTTCTTCACCGTCGACGACGATTGAATCTTCTTTAGCTTCAACTTTATCAGCTAATGCATATCTACCTTGAGCTGAATCATACTTTAAAAGATGAGCTAACATTTTTGGATCTGTTAAATCGTTAATAGCAACGACTTCATATCCTTTCGCTCTAAACATTTGTCTAAATGCAAGACGTCCGATTCTTCCGAATCCATTAATTG